>NZ_LZLL01000228.1:0-20739 GCF_001669335.1 Mycobacterium sp. 1245852.3
GAGGTCTTCGATGGGCGCCGACGACCGGTCCCCGGCGGTGGTGATGGTCACCAGCTCCGCCGGGTGTCCCAGCGCGATCAAAGCGTCTCGGACCGTTCCGGCCTGGGTGGTGGCCAACAGGCTGCCCCGCGTGCCTATCCGGATCACGTTCGCCAATCGGCTACTCGGCGGTTTGCTGCGGGGTTCCCGCGTCGAATCCGCTTGCGATGACCGGCAATTCGCCCGCGGCCACGGCATCGACGGCGGTCTGGTCGAGTTCGAAGAGTTCGCGCAGGGCCTCGGCGTAGCTGTCGCCACCGGGCGCGCTGGCGAGCTGTTTGATCCGCACGGTCGGCGCGTGGAGCAGCTTGTCCACCACCCGCCGCACGGTCCGGGCCACCTCTTCGCGCTGGGCGCTCTCGAGCCCGGGCAGCCGGTTGTCGAGGCGCAGCAGCTCCGCTTCGACCACGTCGGCGGCGCGCTGGCGCAACGCGGTGACCGTCGGCGTGACCTCGGCCATCCGCTGGCCGGCAAGATAGGCAGCAACTTCGGTGGCGACGATGTTGCGGGCGGCGTCGACGTCCGCGGCCGCGGCGTGGGCCGAGGGCTCGTGCTGGACGCGGTCCACGTCGACAACCCAGACGCCGGGCAGGCCGGCCACTGCCGGGTCGACGTCGCGCGGCATGCCCAGGTCGCAGATCACCAGCGGGTTCGCCTCTTCGTCGCGGTGCGCGGCGGCCAGCGCGTGGTGCACGTCGGCCAGCGAGACCACCGGGGTCACCGCTCCGGTACAGCTGACGACCACGTCGACGCCGGCCAGGGTGTCGGCCAATCGGTCCAACGGCAGGGCGTCGGCCGGCACCCCGGTGTCGCGAATCTTGCGGACCAGGCGCTGGGCCCGGGACAGCGAGCGGTTGAGTACATGGATGTGCCCGATGCCGGCCCGGGACAGGTGCGCCGCGGCCAGGGCGCCCATCGCTCCGGCGCCGACCAGGACCGCCGACTTACCGGACAGCCCGCCCAGCCGGCGTTCGGCCATGTTCAGGGCGACCGACACCACCGAGGCGCCGGCGGCGTCGATGGCGGTTTCGGAGTGCACCCGCTTGCCCACCGACAGGGCCCGCTGGGCCAGCTCGTGCAGGACCCGGCCGACGGTGCGATTGGTCTCGGCGTCGGCGTAGGCGCGACGGACCTGGCCGAGCACCTGCTGCTCGCCGATCACCGCGGAATCCAGGCCGCTGGCGACCGCGAACAGGTGCTCGACGGCGGCCTCGCTGTACCGGACGTACGCGTATTTGGTGAGGTCGGCCATCGACATGCCGGACTGTTCCGACAGCACCTGCCCGATCACGGCCAACCCGCCATGGAACGCGTCGACCACCGCGTAGACCTCGACCCGGTTGCAGGTAGACAGCACCATCGCCTCGGTCACCAGCGGCGACTGCAACACCCGGTCGACGATCTTGCCCTGATCGGCCTCGTCGATGCTGAGTTGTTCCAGGACGGAGACCGGCGCACTGCGGTGCGAAACCCCGAAGAGCAAGACGCTCACGGCAGCATCACCTGGCCAGCTCCCTTGCTTCCTCCAGTAAATGAACTGCTGTCCAAGGTAATCGTTTATCAGCTGGGCTACCAAATAATGGCCCGCCGCCGGCCGACCGGGCGACGGCCGGTCGGTTAGCGGGCGAGATCGGCCCGCAGCCGAGGCTCGTCGATCTCCCAGTAGCCGTGTTCGCGGCCGTCGAGCAGGATCACCGGCAGCCGGTCGCCGAACTCGGCACGCAGCGCGGTGTCGCCCGTAGCGGCGGCCGCGTCGACGTCGGTCATCGACAATTCGAAGCCCAGCTCGGCGGCCAATTCGACCAACCGGGCGTGCACCCGCTCGCAGATGGCACACCCGTCGCGGGTCAGCAGCTCCACCCGTGGCCGGCCGGTCGCCTCAGTCATGGGCACCAGTGTGGCATCGGTGACTTGTGGGGCCATCTACCAGGCGTTATGTTCCGACAATGGCCGACGAAACGCTGCGAGTCGATCCTGTCGTGATGCAGGGTGCCGCCGCCTCGCTCGGTGGTGCGGCCGAGCAGCTTTCGGCCCAGCTGTCCCAGCTCGACGACCAGGTGGGCCAGCTGCTGGGCGGTTGGCAGGGTGTGGCCGGCAGTGCGTACGGATCCGCGTGGGAGTTGTGGCACAACGGCGCCCGCGAGGTTGAGCTCGGGCTGTCGATGCTGGCGCACCTGGTCGGCCAGGCCGGCGGGGCGTATCAGGCCAACGAGGCCGGATCCGCCCAGGCGGAGCGCGGGGTGCGCGGTGGCTGAGGCGTTTCGGGTGGATCCGCAGGCGCTGGCCGATGCGGTGCACCGGATGGCGGCGTTCCAACGCTATGCCGAAGACATGATCGCCGAAATCGATTCGCGCGTAACGCGTTTGCACGCAGCGTGGACGGGCGAAGCCGCCGCGGCGCACGCCGAGGCGCATCAGCACTGGGTTCGCGGCGAGGCGATGATGCGCCAGGCGCTGACCCAACTGGAGAAGGTGGCCACGGCCGCGCACGGCAACTACACCGGCGCAATGTCGACGAATCTCGGTATGTGGTCGTGACTAAATGGCGCCGCTGGCGTGTGACCCGACTGCCCTAGACCGAGCCGGTGCCACGGTCGTGACCACCGGCGTCTCCTTGGGTTCGGTGATCTCGACGTTGACCACGGCGTTGGCCGACACGGCGGGCATGGCCGGTGACGATCCGGTGGGTGTAGCGCTGGGCCGCGCGTACGACGGTGCAGCGGCCAAGGTGATCGAGGCGATGACCAGCACCCGCAATGGGTTGGCCAGCATCGGCGACGGGGTGCGGATGTCGGCGCACAACTATGCGCTGGCCGAGGCGATGTCGGACGTGACGGG
Source organism: Mycobacterium sp. 1245852.3 (assembly GCF_001669335.1). NCBI lineage: Bacteria > Bacillati > Actinomycetota > Actinomycetes > Mycobacteriales > Mycobacteriaceae > Mycobacterium > Mycobacterium sp. 1245852.3. The sequence continues at coordinate 2,878 of NZ_LZLL01000228.1, forward strand.
CCACGCCGCAACTCTGCCGACGCCGCCGGTGACGGCGCCGCTGACCGCGGCGTCTCATCCGCCATCGGCGGTGGGCGCCGGAAGCAGCGCCCCGACGGGTTGGAGTTGGGTCGCGCCGTATATCGGAATGATCTGGCCCACGGGCGATTCGGCGAAACTACGCGCCGCCGCCGCGGCATGGACGACCGCGGGTGCCACCTTCATGACGACCGAGTTCGCGGCCGGCGGCGGCACCATGGCCGCCATTGCCGCGCAACAGATTCCGGAAGGCACCGCCATCAACAAGGCGTTGACCGACGCCTCTCGTGCCGCCATCAGCGTTGCGGGCCAATGCCAGACGATCGCGGCGCAGCTCAATAGCTACGCGGCCAAGATCGACAAGGCGCACGCGGCGATCCTGGACCTGTTGTCGCGCATCTGCGATCCGCTGACCGGCATCAAAGAGGTTTGGGACCTTCTCACTGACGAAGACGAAGACGAGATCAAAAGAATCGCCGACGACATCAAAACGGTGGTCGACAACTTCTCCCAGGAAGCCGAAACGCTCGCCGACCAGATCAAGGCCACCATGTCGGCGGCCGCCACCGCAGCGCAGGATATGGCCCACTGGGCCGACAAGGAGTGGAACCACTTCGTCGCCTTGAATAACGCGGCCCTCCATGGGCTGGGAAAGATTCTTGGTGGCGCCGGCAAAGAGGGCTGGGGAACTCTCAAAGGGCTATTCGCGATCAGCCAGTTCCGCGCGGTGCTCGATCCGATCGGATACGGCAAAGAGCTTGGCGGGATGGTCCAAGGGGCGGCGTCGCTCACCGGCCTCGGCCCCGACGGTGGCCCCGGTTGGCTAGAGTCATGGGAAGCGCTGGGCAAACAAGTCAGCCATTGGGACGAGTGGGGCACTGACCCTCTCGATGCACTCGGCCGAACCGCTTTCGACGTACTGACATTGCCGATACCCGGCGGACCGCTTTCCAAGCTCGGCAAGCTCGGTCGCGGTGCTGCAGATGCGCTGAAGGATTTAAAGAAGCCGCCGGAGCTCAAACCGCCGACGGTCAAGCCTCCCGCGGATCCCGCCCCTGCCGCGCCCAAGCCGCCGGGATCGGGCCAGCCGGCGCCGGCACCCCAGGGCAAACCGGCACCCTCGGGCAAACCGGCGCCGGGACCCACCGAAGGTCCGCTGCCGCACAGCCCTACCGAATCCAAGCCGCCTCCGGTCGAAAAGCCCCCGGCCGCCGAGCCGCCCAAGCCGACGGCGACGCCGGGCGAGCCCAGCGGTAAAGCCCCGGTGGCCGCGCCTCCAGGCGACACACCGCTACCCCAATCGAAACCGCCCGAACCCGTTCCCGCCCACGCGCCGGCTGCTCCCGGCGAACCTCCGGCTGCGCCGGCTCCGCACGCCGGCCCTCCACCCGGATCCGTACCCGCAGCCCCCGCGGCTCCGCACCTACCGACACCACCTTCAGTTCCGATGGGTGGTGGACCCCCTGCCGAGATCCCTCCCGGCTTGGGTGATGTGCCACATGGCGGTGAACCCCCGGCCCATCCCGGAGAGCCGCATGGCGGGGGTCCGCACCTGCCCGGTGACGGCCACCCGCCCGGCGACGGGCATGAACCGCCTAGTTCGCACCCACCTCACGACGGCAAACCTCCCGACGACCTCGCCGACGGACATCCGCCAGAAATCCCCGCCCCGTCGGATTTGCCGCCATGGCACCAAGCGCAGCTGGCGCTCGCCGAATCACCCGAGCAGCTTGTAAAGGACCTTCTAGAGCACGGATGCCCGCGAGAACTCGCCGAATCAGCCGCGCACAGCCCTTACGAAGGAATGAGCGCCCAGGACATCTTGAACAAATACTGGGATCCGATTAAAAACACTTGGGATTGGCCGAAGCACGACGGCTTCGCGGATGGAAAGTGGGAAACGTCTCGCAACATTCTAACGGACACCAGGATGAACAGGATTGGGGAGATCAGCGGCAACCGGGGGGAATTTATGGGTGCGGTCGGTGACAGTTATCCGCAACGCAGCCTCGCTCCTGGCTCATCCGGCGACTACAATGTTTTTCACGGCACCGGTAAGGAATTACCAGAAGGCTGGGAAGTCAGATACGGGAAAGTCGCCGGAGCATTCGGCTGGCCGGGCGGCGGAACTCAGTGGGTAGTGGTCAATGCTAAAGGTCAGTTTGTGATGATCGACTTTCTTCTTAAAAACGGTTATCTCGCCTTAGAATAGCGCTAGACCAAGTCATGAGAGGCTCGACGATATGAGTGATGATCGCCCAGGTGCCCGCGACAATGAGGCTGAGGTGATTGCGAATTACAACAGGTGGCGTACCGTCGCCAACCTGGCCGGGAGTGGCGGGCCATACGACGAACCCGACTGGGAAGGTGGCCGATTGTACTTCCGTTCAGACTATTCGGGCAAAGTTAAAAAATGGCCTGCGTGGGCCAAATCTGGCTATTGGGGCGCGTGGATCATCGGTCCTACCCAAGATGAACATTTTTGCGTTGTCCACTCGTTATTACACGAGAGAGCCGCAGAGCGCTCCGAAGATATTCAAGCGGTGTTCTCGCAGTTTGAAGACGCCGGAAAATACATCATTTTACAGATTGGCGATTCCCTCCGGTATCGGCTGGGCTTAGAAACACTATCTGTCAAATGGGAGGCCCGTGGGCCCAATCCCCGCATACAGGTTGCGTCGCCCGAGCAGGACATTGTCGAGTTCATATTACGCGAAAGCCCAGGACTCAAGAGAGAGTTTGCGGAAAAGCATCTGAAGAAATTCGTTCGGCGAGACGACTTCAATTCCTACGGTTTTGCCTTGCCTGGGGAACAAATCAATATGGAAGTGCTCGCATTATCGCTCGACGACCTGAATGCGGCTTTAGCCCAAGATATGCCAGACAGCATCACCTCTCAGGTCGCGCGCTAGCGAGGGTGAGAGCCACCTACCTCATACTCAGCCCGCGGACACGTCAACGCCCGCATGCCATCTGCCCGTTAGGGTTGGGGATCGGGCACCCGCTGGGTCGCCAGGCACCACAGCGATCTAGGAGGTTTGGCGATGACTTCCTCTGACCCGGTCAACCCGGACCGCACCGGTTACGTTGACCCGGAAACGCTGGCCGCGGACGCCAGCGCCGCCCGCGCGATCGAGGGCATGCAGGAAGCCGCCGCCTCCGAGGATCGCCCTCAGCCGCCGATCGACCTGACCGCGGCCGCCTTCTTCGACGTGGACAACACGCTCGTGCAGGGCTCATCGGCCGTGCACTTCGGGCGCGGGCTGGCCACGCGGAACTACTTCACCTACCGCGACGTCGTCGGATTCATCTACGCGCAGGCCAAGTTTCAGATCCTCGGCACGGAAAACAGCAACGATGTCGCCGCCGGCCGGCGCAAGGCGCTCGCCTTCATCGAGGGCCGATCGGTCGAACAACTGGTCACCCTGGGCGAGGAGATCTACGACGAGATCATCGCCGACAAGATCTGGCCCGGCACCCGCGAGCTCACCCAGATGCACCTGGACGCCGGCCAGCAGGTGTGGCTGATCACCGCGACGCCCTACGAGCTCGCCGCGACCATCGCGCGACGGCTCGGCCTGACCGGCGCGCTGGGCACGGTCGCGGAATCGGTCGACGGCGTCTTCACCGGCAGGCTGGTCGGCGACATCCTGCACGGCACCGGCAAGGCGCACGCGGTGCGGTCGCTGGCCATTCGCGAGGGGCTCAACCTGAAACGCTGCACGGCGTACTCGGACAGCTACAACGACGTGCCCATGCTGTCGCTGGTGGGCACGGCCGTCGCCATCAATCCCGACGCCCGACTGCGTGCCCTGGCCCGGGAGCGCGGCTGGGAGATCCGCGACTTCCGCACCGCCCGTAAGGCGGCCCGGATCGGGGTGCCTTCGGCTTTGGCGCTGGGCGCAGCCGGTGGTGCGCTGGCCGCGCTGGCCTCTCGGCGGCAATCACGCTGATAGGCTGCGCCGCGCAGACACAATTACGGAGGGCATTGCGCCATGACGACCCCCAAGGAAGCCGAAGGACTGATCGGCAGCCATTACCGCGCGCCGGACTACTTCGAGGTCGGCCGCGAGAAGATCCGTGAGTTCGCCCTGGCGATCAAGGATGACCACCCCGCGCACTTCGACGAGAGTGAATCAGCGAACGCTGGGTACCCCGACATGGTGGCGCCGCTGACGTTCCTCGCGATCGCCGGGCGCCGCGTGCAGCTGGAGATCTTCACCAAGTTCAGCATTCCGATCAACATCGCCCGGGTCATTCACCGCGACCAGAAGTTCAAGTTCCACCGGCCGATCCTGGCTCACGATAGGCTGTACTTCGACACTTACCTCGACTCGGTGATTGAGTCCCACGGCACCGTGCTTGCGGAGATCCGGAGCGAAGTGACCGACGCCGATGGTAAACCGATCGTCACGAGTGTCGTCACGATGTTGGGAGAGTCCTCAAACCAGGAGGACGTTGAAGCTACCGCCGCGGCAGTGGCATCCATATCCGCAGGAAAGTTAGGGGCGTTGTAAATGACTGCTCAGGGGGAAACGGGAAGCACGCAACTCAAACCGCCGGTCGAAGCGGTCCGATCCCACTACGACAAGTCAAACGAATTCTTCAAGCTGTGGCTGGACCCGTCGATGACCTACAGCTGTGGCTACTTCGACGAGAATCCTGACCCGCAGAATCTGACCAAGACGCTGGAAGAGGCGCAGTACGCCAAGCGCAAGCTTGCCCTGGACAAGCTCAACCTCGAGCCCGGCATGACGCTGCTGGACATCGGCAGCGGCTGGGGTTCGACGATGCGGCACGCGGTGGCCGAGTACGACGTCAACGTCATCGGACTGACGCTGAGCGAGAACCAGTACGCCCACTGTGTGGCCGAGTTCGACAAGATGGACAGCCCCCGCCGCAAAGAGGTCCGGATCCAGGGCTGGGAGGAGTTCCCCGGCGACGTGCCGATCGACCGCATCGTGTCGCTGGGGGCGTTCGAGCACTTCGCCGACGGCGCGGGTGACGCCGGGTACGAGCGCTACGCCACCTTCTTCAAGAAGTACTACGACCTGCTGCCCGACGACGGCCGGATGCTGCTGCACAGCATCGTGGTGCCCAACGCCGAGGAGGGCAAGAAGCTGGGGTTGCAGGTGAACATGACCCTGCTGCGATTCATCAGTTTCATCCTCAAGGAGATCTACCCGGGCGGGAAGCTGCCCCAGGTCGACCTGGTCGACAAGTACTCGACGGACGCGGGTTTCAAGATCGAGCGCCATCACTTCATCGGCAAGAACTACGTTCCGACGCTGACGGCCTGGGCGGACGCCCTCGAGGCGCACAAGGAGGAGGCGATCGCCCTGAAGGGGCAGGAGACCTACGACATCTACTTGAAGTACTTGCGCGGCTGCTCGGACCTGTTCCGGGACGGCTACACCAACGTCTGCCAGTTCACCCTGGTCAAGTAGCCGGCTTCTCAAAGGTCAACGCCATCGCGGTTTCCGCGGTGGCGTTTCCTTTTGCGCGGCTCAGCCGAAGAAGATGTTGCGACGCCCGGCGAGCAGCCGGTACAGCGTCTGCTGGATGGTCTCGCGCACCTGGTCGGTCAGCTCGAAGGTGACCATCGGGTCGTCGGCGTCGGAGGCGGCGTAGTCGTCGGTGTAGATCGGTTCACCGAACGTGATGTGCCATTTCGACGGCAGCGGCACCAGGCCGACCGGCCCGGCCAACGGGAACAGCGGGGTGATCGGGAAATATGGCAGCCCGAAAAGTCGTGCCAGCAGCTTGACGTCGGTGAGCATCGGGTAGATCTCCTCGGACCCGATGATCGAGCAGGGGATGATCGGCGCCTTGGTCCGCAGCGCCGCCGTGACGAACCCGCCGCGGCCGAACCGCTGCAGCCGGTAGCGGTCCTCGAAGCGCTTGCCCAGCCCCTTGTAGCCCTCCGGGAAGACGGCGGTCAGCTCGCCGGCGGCGAGCAGCCGGTGCGCGTCCGTCGTGCAAGCCATGGTGTGGCCGGCCTTGCGGGCCGCCTCGCCCACGATGGGCAGGTCGAACACCATGTCGGCGGCAAGCAGGCGCAGCTCGCGATGCGCCGGGTGCTCGTCGTGCACGGCCACGGACAGCATCAACCCGTCGAACGGCAGCACGCCGGCGTGGTTGGCGACCACCAGCGCGGCGCCGTCGGCCGGCAGGTTCTCGATGCCGCTCACCTCGACCCGGAACCAGTTCCGGAAGAACAGCCGCAACACCGGCAGCACGATCGCGCTGTTGAAGTGCGGATCGAAGCCGAACTCGTCGACGCTGTAGTCCCCGGTGATTCGTTGACGCAGGAATCCGGCAACGGCGGCGACGCGCTGCGCCAGATCATTCAGCGGGGCGTCGGCGGACGAGGCGCCGGCGGCGCGGCGGTGTTCGTCGATTTCGCGAACCACCGCGGCGATCTGCTCGGCCGACGCGCGGCCATTAGGATCCGAAAGTAACGAAGGGTGTTGGCGAGTTGACTCGGCTCGTTGATCGGCTCTCCGACGCGCCGCTACCCGAGCCCGATTAGTGTGCAGTGGAATGACATTCGCTCTGGTTTCACCCGCCACGATACCTACCTGACCCCACCCCACGGAATTGGATTTCGGCTACCCCAGCGCTGGGCCAGGGATATGGCGCGACCTTCCCAGGAGCGTACCCGATGCGGGTCGATAATGGGAGTCAGGCTTCGGCCGCGAACGTAGTCGTCAAAGGCTTCTGCCGTCGTCCATTTCGGCTGGAAGCCGAGTTCTGAGCGCATTCGGCTGGTATCCATGACGCGGCCATAACTCAAGTAATCAAATTGGTCGCGACTGATCTCGTTGTAATGATTTGCGCGCCGCAAGGAATCCAATACCCAAACGCCGAATCCCGGTACTGGCAAAGGAATCCGGCCGGCCCGCCGGATCGCCTGCGACAGCATGATGATTCCGTCGGCGCCGATGTTGAACGTTCCCGCCTTGCCGGCCATCGCCGCGCGCTCCAGCGCACCCAGCGCGTCCTGCTCGTGCAGCAGCTGCAATCGCGCGTCGCGGCCGAACATCGTTGGCACCAAAGGCCCGGCCAGATAACGCGACAGCGTCGTGTCCATCGCCGGGCCGATCATGTTGGCCAACCGCAGGATCGTCACCGCGATATCGGGCCGGCGCCGTCCCAATCCGCGCGCGTAGGCCTCGATGTCGAGGCTGTCCTTGGCGAAACCGTCACGGAAAGGCCGGCGGCTGGTGCTGTCCTCGGTGAACATCACCGGATCGTGCGCGCTCGACCCGTACACCTCGGACGTCGACTTGAGCACCACCCGGCGCACCGAGGGCGCCTTCTGGCAGGCCGCGAACAGCTGCATGGCGCCCATCACGTTGATCTCTTTCAACGCCGCCGTGCCGCCGGATCGCGGCGCGTAGGACGCCGCCGCCGCGTGCACCACCGTGTCGACGTCGCCGTTACGAATCACCTTGGCTATGAAGGGATTTCGAATGTCGGCGCGGACGAACTCGGCGCGCCCCATCCGGCGCAGCATGTCCTTGCTCGGGGCTATCGCGTCCACCGCGATGACCCCTTTGATCATCGGGTTCTGCGCGAGCCGGGCCGTCAGGTAGCCACCCAGGAACCGGCAGGCACCTGTGACCAGCACGATTTTGGGGTAATGCACCGTGTTGCCGGCGGTGTCGCCCGGCCCGGTGTTCTCCCCGTTCGACGGATCCACCCGAACAGCCTAGCGGCCGGGCGAGATGGCGGCACTATGCCGCGGACGGGGTTACTTGCCGAGTTTTCTGCGCTGCACCCGGGTGCGACGCAGCAGCTTGCGGTGCTTCTTCTTCGACATACGCTTGCGCCGCTTCTTGATTACTGAACCCATGAACTCCGCTATCTGACCGTGACCTGCTTCAAAGATTGGACCCGGACACTTTACCCGGCGGAACGCACCGAACACCAAACCGGTGTCGGCCGATCGCCGCGCCACGGCGGAGCCTGAATGCCGCCCGCAAGCGGCACGTTTCAGGTCAGCCGGCGTCGAAGTAGGACGTCTCGAGCATGTCGTGGACGGCCTTGGCGTGCACCCGGAAGGACCGGCCTACCCGGACCGCAGGCAGCTCGCCGTTATGCACCAACCGGTACACCGTCATCTTGGAGACCCGCATCAACGCCGCCACCTCGGCGACGGTGAGGAACTGCGTCCTGCCCTGCTGGCTGTCAACGGAACTGGCGTCCCGTGGCTTACCTGCAGCATCTCGCGCTGATGGCCCGTTACTAGACGTCATCGCAACCCAATCGTGTCAGGCACGCGCATGCCAGCGGCTTCCCCTCCGCTGGCACCAACACGTGCTTACATGAGGAGAATAGCGGGACTAATGGGGTTACTGGTACTGGTGGGGGACAATCAGTTCAAAAAACTTGGATTACTCTGATGTAATTCTTAGCTGCTCAGAGCGCATTTTTGCGGCCTGAACGGCCGCGTCGACCGCCGCTCGCAGGCCCCCTCGTTCCAGCTCACGCAGGGCGGCCGCGGTGGTGCCGCCGGGCGACGTGACCGTCGCCCGCAGCTGCGTTGCGGTGGCGTCCACCCGCAGCCCCGGCGCCTCGGCCTCGCCCAGCCGCCGATCGGCGTCCATGCGTTCCAGCAGCATCGCGGCCGAGCCGGCCATGGTCTGGGCGGTCAGATCGGCAGCCACTTCGCGGCTCAGACCCGCCGCGACGCCGGCGTCGACCAGGGCCTCGACCAGCAGGAAGAAATACGCCGGGCCGGACCCCGACAGCGCGGTGACGGCGTCCATCTGGCCCTCCGGGACGCTCAGCACCCCGCCGACCGAGTCGAACAGGGCCGAGACGCCCTCGAGTTGGGGCGCGGTGACGAACCTCCCCTTGGCCAGGGCCGTGACCCCGGCGCCGACCAGGGCCGCCGCGTTAGGCATGGCCCGCACCACCGGCGTCCCGGCGGGAAGCTTCGACTCGAAATAGGTGATGGTGATCCCGGCCGCGACGGTGACGAACACTTGCTCGGCGGTGTCGCTTTCGGCGGCGCCGGCCGCGCGGGCGATCTCGGCCATCACCGACTCCACGTCGGCGGGCTTGACCGCGACCACGACGAATGACGCGTTCTCGACCGCGTCGGGCACCGAGCTGATCAGCACCGAATACGTGTCCGCCAGGTACTTGGCCCGCTCGGGAACCCGCTCGACCACCACCAGGTCCTTGACCTGCCGGCCCGCCCGCAGCAGACCCGACAGCAGTGCCTCCCCGATGCTGCCGCCACCGATGATCGCGATTCTTGCCATGCCGGACAGCATCGCAGACCCCGCGCACTAGCGAGCGGCAGGGACCAATGCCAGCTGGCGGGCCTGCACCACGAGGCGGCCCAGGCTGTCGACGACGGTGTGGTCCTCGTCGAACCAGTCGTGCCCGATCTCGGTGCAGGTCGCGATGATGCGCAGCCAGCCGTCGGCCGGCAGGCCGCGCAGAAACGCCGTCAGCTGGATCGTGGGCGCCCAGCCAGTGCGGTCCACCGCGAACGTCACCGGCGCCGACAGATCACCGCACATGAGCGCAAACAGCGCGTCCGGGGCCACCCCGCGGGGGCGCGCCCACATCTGGATCACCGGCGGACGCCCGTCGGTGCGGGGCTGCATGGTCGACAGCACCGGCCGCACGTCGCACCCCTCCCCCAGGTGCACGAGGCCGGCCAGCGGATGCCCGGGGCCGATCGGCTCGATGTCGTCCGGCGGTTCGGGCGCCATCAGGTCGGCCACCGGGTGGGCCGACAGCAGCGGCCTGGCCGCACCGGAAGCCGGATAATGCTCGGGCTCGCCGAGGTTGACCACGGCGTGCACCGCGGTGCGGTCGCCCTGGTTCAGCTCGATGTCGACGACGCTGATCCGCCGGCCCCGCTTGCGTACCGACGTCACCAACTGCACCTGCCCGGGATCCGGCGCCCACAGATAGCTCGCCGACACCGCGACCGGCTGCTGAGCCGGTTCGCGGCCGTCCGACTGGCAGGCGGTGCGGGCGGCGTTGGCGCACAGCGCCAGCATCGCGCCGCCGTGCACCTTGGGGCCGATGGTCCAGCGCTTGTCGAGTTCGCCCTCGAAGACGCCGGAACCGACCTCCCGCAACGTCATCGCGGTGGTGAATAGCGCACTCATGGTGTCTGGGTTCTCCTGGCTTGGTCAGCGCAGCAGGTGCGTGCGGGCAAACTGCAGCGATTCGGCGAGCATGGCCTCGCGCTCGTTGGCGGACCGCGCGCTGGACGTCGACACTTCCAGGATGACGTGCCCGGCGAATTGGCTGCCGGCCAGCATCTGGCACACCTCGGCGGTGGGTTGAGTGCCGCGCCCGGGGACCAGGTGCTCGTCGGCGGGCAGGCCGTTGCCGTCGCACAGGTGCAGGTGGACCAGGCCGCTACCCATCCGCTGGGCCATGTCCAGCGAGTCGGTGCCCGCGGTCGCGGTGTGGGACAGATCCAGCGTGTAGTGCGCGTGGTTGCCGTCGAGCGGGTCGTAGGAGGGCGAGAACGCCGAAATCGCCGGGCCGGGGCCGCCGCCGCGTTTGCGCATCCGTTCGAGCGACTGGCCGGCCCCGAAGAACCGGTCCGCTCGGAACGGGAACATGTTCTCCACCGCGACCAGCACGTCGCTGGATGCTTCCAGCGACGCCACCTGCTCGGAGAAACCCTCGGCATAGCGCCGCTGCCAGCGAAACGGCGGGTGCACGACCACGGTCTGCGCACCCAGTTGTTCGGCGGCGCGCACGCTGCGATCCAGTTTGGGCACCGGGTTGGCGCCCCACACCCGCTGCGAGATCAGCAGGCACGGCGCGTGCACGGACAGCACCGGGACGCGGTAGCGCCGCGACAGCTTCTCGACGGCGGCGACGTCCTGGCTGACCGACTCGGCCCACACCATCAGCTCGACGCCGTCGTAGCCGAGCCGGGCCGCGTATTCGAAGGCGGCCTCGGCCCGCAACGGGTACACCGAAGCCGTGGAAAGGCCGACTTTGATGGCTGGGCGCACTGTTTACGGTTGCCGCTAACCCGATTGCAACGACAGCGCCAAGGGTCCCAGGGTGATCAGCGCACCCACCGCGACCGCGATCAACGTGCTGGCGATGTCCTCGGTCTTGCGCACCACCCGCACCCCGGCCACCAAGCCCAGGATGACCAGCACCGATAGCACCAGCGCGACCAGGCTGTTCCACCGCCACAGCTGATCGAAGGCCACGAACAACCCGCCGCCGAACGCCACGGCGAGCATCGACTGCAGCACGACCACGCCGCCGCGCCACAGCGTGTCGAATCTGCCGTGCTCCGGGTGGGCATCCAGGTCCGCGTCCGCGTGCCCGTCGTCATCGAGGTGCTCCTCGCCCAGCACCCCGGCGCCCACTGATCCCTCGGCGTCCTCGTCCAGCTCGGCATCCCCGGACCGCAAGAACGAGCGCACGTACGCGGAGTCCTCCAGCGCCGGCTCGGCCTCGCGCACTTCGGAGTCCATGACGTCCACCGGGACGTCGGCGTAGTGGTCCATGGGGTCGGGGCTCATGCCCTCGGCCCCGGAGGCCTGCCCCGGCTGCCCGGTGCCATTAACGGACGAGCGGGACGAGCCGGGTCGGTCGGCGTCGGGCAACGGCCGTGGATATTCGCTGCGCTCGGGTCCCGGCGCCCGCTTGGGCTGCGGCGGTGACTTGGGCCAGCGTGGCTCGGGCTCCGACCAGTAAGGGGTTTTGGGTTCGTCTTCGGTCACCGGCTCGGCGGCGACGTCCTGGGTAGCGGGTTCGGCCGGATCCGGCTCGGCAACCCCGATCGAGTCGGTGGCGCCGTGGTCGGCTTCTTCATCATCGCGCACCACCGGGATTTCGCCGGTCAGTTCTGCGACGGTCACTGAGTCGCTGTCGCCGCGCCGGCGGCGGCGGCGCCGGGTGACCGCCGGGGCACCGATGGTTCCGTTTCTGGCCAGCAATTCGGCCACCGAGATCGGCCGAGTGCCCGGGTTCTCGGTTTCGGAGTGCGGTCCGGTCATGGTTTGTCGCCTCTCGATCGGTGCTGATTCCGATCAACTACCTGACCTCCAGCATTACGCACCGAAGGCTCCATGAGGGCCGATCCGTCGGCTTCGCTGTCGAGTTTGCGCAAGATGAGACCTTCCCGTAATGCCCACGGGCAAATATCCACCGATTCGATCGACAGCGCTCGCATGCTTGCCTCCGCCACCAGCGCGCCCGCAACGATCTGCGGTGCCCGCTCGGCGCTCACTCCTTCCAGTTCCGCCCGGTCAGCGGTCGTCATCCTAGAGATGAAAGATATGAGTTGCCTGAGGCCGTTTGCTGTGAGCGTCCTCTTGACCCGCGGTCCGGCGCCCGAGGGCGCCGCGCCGGTGAGTCGTGCCAGCGACCGAAAGGTCTTCGATGTCGCCACCGTCAGGTCGGGACTACCCGCCTCGAGGATGTTCACGCTGGCCTCGGCGAGCTCGGCATCGAGCCAGTCCCGCAGCATCGCCACCCGGCGCCGGCCGGGCGGGTCGTCGGGCAGCCACTCGCGGGTCAGCCGCCCGGCGCCCAGCGGCAGCGACAAGGCGACCTCGGGCTCCTCGTCCACGCCGCTGGACATCTCCAGCGAGCCGCCGCCGATGTCGAGGTTGATGATGCGGCCCGCGCTCCACCCGTACCACCGGCGCACCGCCAGGAAGGTCAGCCGCGACTCGTCCACGCCGGTCAGCACCCGCAGTTCCACGCCGGTCTCCTTGCGCACCCGGCTCAGCACGTCGTCGGAGTTGCCGGCGTCGCGGACCGCGGACGTGGCGAAGGCCATCAGCTCCGCGCAGCCCGAACTGTCGGCGATCTTGGCGAACTCGTCGATCGTCGAGATCAGCTTCTCGGCACCACGTTTGGTGATCTTGCCGGCGCTGTCCGTCGCCTCGGCCAGGCGCAGCGTGGCTTTCGTCGAACTCATCGGCGTCGGGTGACCGCCGCGGTGGGCATCGACCACCAGCAGATGCACCGTGTTGCTGCCCACGTCGAGAACGCCCAATCGCACGTAAACAAACTAACGAAGCCGCAGCAGCGGTGCTTTGCGCGACCCGGCTAACCCGCCGTGATCACGGCCATACGGGGTCCGAGTGTCAGCGACTCGGATGGCCCGAATCGTGGTCTAACGTGGACTGCGTGGCGAATTCGCACCCCGCACCCGGACAAGAGGTCGAGCTGGATTTCGCCCGCGAATGGGTGGAGTTCTACGACCCCGACAACCCCGAACACCTGATCGCGGCGGACCTGACCTGGCTGCTCTCCCGGTGGACGTGTGTGTTCGGCACTCCGGCCTGCCGCGGCACGGTGGAGGGCCGCTCGGACGACGGGTGCTGCTCGCACGGGGCGTTCCTGTCCGACGACGACGACCGCGCCCGCCTGGACGACGCGGTGCAGAAGCTGACCGACGCCGACTGGCAGTTCCGCGAAAAAGGCTTGGGCCGCAAGGGTTATCTGGAGCTCGACGAGCACGACGGCCAACCGCAGTACCGCACCCGCAAGCACAAAGACGCCTGCATCTTCTTGAACCGGCCGGGTTTTCCGGGCGGCGTCGGCTGCGCGCTGCACAGCAAGGCCCTCAAGCTGGGCGTGCCGCCGCTGACCATGAAGCCCGACGTCTGCTGGCAGCTGCCGATCCGTCGCAGCCAGGAGTGGGTGACCCGGCCGGACGGTACCGAGATCCTCAAGACGTGGGTCACCGAATACGACCGCCGCGGTTGGGGTTCCGGTGGCGCCGACCTGCACTGGTACTGCACCGGCGACCCGGCCGCCCACGTCGGCGCCAAGCAGGTGTGGGAAAGCCTCGCTGACGAGCTCACCGAGCTGCTGGGCGCCAAGGCCTACTCGGAGCTGGCGGCAATGTGCAAGCGGCGCAGCAAGTTAGGGCTCATCGCGGTGCACCCGGCCACTCGCATCGCCGAGTAGCCGCGCGTTTTCAGGATCGTCGCCGGTAAGTCGTGGACTGCGGTCGGCGCCGGTAACAAACGCCTTGTCTATCAGCTGGCCATGCCTGCGAAGAACGCGCCGGTAATGAGGCCGATGATCATGGCCACGAGCACCTGCCCGAGCGCTGCGGCCACAAAAGTGGAGGTGACTCCCGCGATGAAGAGCATCAATAGCAGGCCTACCCACAGCCGGTGAGCGGTGATGAGCGTCCCTGCGGCGGGAGACGGCCCGGCGATCGCCGCACGGTTCTGCCTTCGGACCATTTGACTGCCCCCATCCATGGGTTTGATCACAACCTACACCGCCGGTGAGCTGAATCACAGCATCGGCCGGATTCTTGCGCACGCGGCGATGGCGGCGGTTACCGCAGCTACAGCGTCTTTCCACGACATCGCGCGGGGTGAGTGGTTGGGCAACTTCGGCGTTCTCGCCGCCCCGTTTGAGGCAGCCGGGGCCGGCGTCGGTTATGCCGCCGCCCCCGCGTTGGCAGGGAGTCCGCCGGGTTATGAGGTAAGTTTTTACGGTCCCGTCAGGGAACTCGGGTTCCGTCACGGCGGACGACGTGGCTACTGACTGCCATGTGTCTTGAATGAACGAGCGAAGGGGTTAGGGGGCATGCAGTGGTGTACCGGCTGGTGAAGCGCTTCTGGATCCCGTTGCTTCTGGTGGTCGTGGTCGCGCTCGGCGCTTATGCCATCCTGCGTATTCACGGGTTCGGAGGACCGCGAGCGCCGAAGTCAGCGGAGGGGTCTGGGATTACCGCGAACTTCAACCCGAAGCACATCACGTACGAAATCACCGGTTCCGGGGGCACCGCGAACCTCAACTACCTCGATGAGAACGGTCAGCCCCATCTCGTCGAAAACACGCCGCTGCCTTGGTCATTCACGATCGTGACGACGCTGCCGTCGATGTCGGCCAACATCATGGCTCAGGGTGACCGCAACGTCAGTGGCCTTCGATGCCGGGTCACGGTCGACGGCGACGTGCGCGACGACCGGAGGAGCACCGATTTGGTTAAACCGTTCATCTACTGCTTGGTGAAATCCGTATGAGCACCCAGGAATCGAAGCCCCATCGCCCGTTCTTGGGACGGATGGTCCGGATCTTCTCGCTGCCGATCATCGTGTTCTGGGTGCTCGTGGCGATTGGCCTGGGCATGCTGGTCCCCTCCCTCGATGAGGTCGCGGCGAGCCGGTCGGTGCCGATGAGTCCGACCAATGCGCCGTCCTATAAAGCGATGTTGAATATCGGCAAGGTCTTTCAGCAGTACGACTCGGATTCTTCGGCGATGGTCGTGCTCGAGGGAAAGGACAAGCTCGGCGATTCCGCGCACAAGTTCTACGACGAGATCGTCGCCAAGTTGAAGGCCGATCACCAGCATGTGCAGAACGTGCAGGATTTCTGGAGTGATCCGCTGACCGCGGCGGGCTCGCAGAGCGTGGACGGCAAGTCCGCCTACGTGCAGATCTTCCTCAACGGCTCGCAGGGCACCAGTGAGAGCCATGAGTCCGTGGCCGCTGTTCGTCAGATCGTCGCTTCGGTGCCGGCGCCGCCGGGCATCAAGGCCCACGTCGCCGGCAACAGCGTTCTCAACGCCGATACCAGCGTCGCCGGGCATCAAAGCATGGCGACGATGGAGTTGGTGTCGGTCGCCGTCATCATCGTGATGCTGCTCGCCATTTACCGCTCGGTCGTGACGATGCTGGTGTCCATGGTCATCATCGGCCTGGAACTGTTTGCCGCGCAAGGGGTTACCGCCACAGCGGGTTATCTGAAAATCATCGGCTTGACCCCGTACGCGGTGAGCATGGTGACCATGCTGGCCCTGGCCGCCGGAACGGATTATGTGATCTTCCTGTTGGGCCGATATCAAGAGGAAAGATCGAAGGGCCTAGATCGCGAAGAGGCGTTCTATGTGTCCTATCATGGTGTCTCGCATGTCATTCTGGGTTCCGGCTTGACGATTGCCGGCGCCACCATGTGCCTGAGCTTCACCACGCTGCCGTACTTCAACACCATGGGTTTGCCGTGCGCGATTTCGGTCTTGGTGATCATCGCCGCGGCGCTGACGCTGGCGCCGGCGATTCTCACGGTGGGGTCCAAATTTGGGTTGCTCGACGCCAAACGTGATCTCTCGGCACGGGGCTGGCGCAAGGTGGGCACCGCTGTCGTGCGGTGGCCGATACCGATCATCTTTGTGACCACCATGGTCGCTGTCATCGGTTTCATCAGCCTGCTGACCTATGTGCCGCAGTACAACGACCAAAAGTTCACTCCCGCCAACATGCCGGCCAACCTCGCGATGGGCGTCGCGGACCGGCACTTCTCCCAGGCTCGGATGAACCCGGAATTGTTGATGCTGCAGGCCGACCACGATCTGCGCGACCCCGCGGACATGCTCGTCATCGACCGGGTCGCCAAGAACGTGGCACACATGCGGGGCATCGATCGGGTGCAGACCATCACGCGCCCACTGGGTTCGCCGATCGAGCACAGTTCGATCCCATTCATGCTCGGTGCGCAAAACGCCGGCACCTTGCAGTCCGCCAAGTTCAACAATGACAACTCGGCTCAGATGCTCGAGCAGGCGGACGAGATGAGCAGGACGATCGCCAACATGGAACGCATGTACACCCTGACCAAGGAGATGACCGAAACCACGCACAGCATGGTCGGCCGCACGCACGAGATGATGGCCACCACCAATGAATTGCGGGATGACATCGCCAATTTCGAGGATTTCTTCCGTCCGCTGCGCAGCTACTTCTATTGGGAAAAGCACTGCTATGACATCCCCATCTGCTGGTCACTGCGGTCCATCTTCGACACACTGGATGGGATCGATGCACTCGCCGACCAAATAGAAGGCCTCACCACCGATTTGGACCGTTTGGATCATTTGCTGCCGCAGATGTTGCCGGTGCTGCAAAACACCATCAGCTCGATGGCAAAAATGCGCGACTTCATGATCGCGACCCACAGCACCATGGCCGGCACCCAGGCTCAGCAACAGGAACTGGCCAAAGGCGCGACCGAGATCGGGCTGTACTTCGACCAGGCCAAGAACGACGACTTCTTCTACCTGCCACCGGATGTGTTCCACAACCCTGACTTCAACCGTGGCCTCAAGATGTTCGTCTCGCCCGACGGTAAAGCTGTCCGCTACATCATCACCCACCAGGGCGACCCCGCCTCCACCGAAGGCATCGCACACGTCCGGGACCTCAAAGGTGTCGTCGCGGACGCCGTCAAGAACACCCCGTTGTCCAATGCGAAGGTTTCGCTTGCCGGCACGGCGTCGATGTATTCCGACATGCAGGACAGCGTCAAGACCGACCTGATGATCGCTGTCATCGCGTCGATGATCCTGATCTTCGCGATCATGTTGGTGATCACCCGCAGTCTGGTGGCAGCACTGGTGATCGTCGGTACCGTGGCCGCATCGCTGGGCACTGCATGCGGGCTGTCCGTGCTGCTGTGGCAGGACATCCTGGGCTTGGGCGTGCAATGGATCGTGATCCCGCTGTCCATAGTGATCCTGCTGGCGGTCGGCTCGGACTACAACCTGCTCGTGGTCTCGCGCCTCAAAGAGGAGATCCACGCAGGACTCCATACCGGCATAATCCGCGGCATGGGAGCGACCGGACGCGTCGTCACCGCGGCCGGGATGGTGTTCGCGTTCACCATGATGTCGATGATCGTCAGCGACCTGCGCGTCATCGGCCAACTCGGTATGACCATCGGCATCGGCCTGATCGTCGACACGCTGATCGTGCGTGCGTTCATGACCCCATCGATCGCCGCGGCACTCGGCCGCTGGTTCTGGTGGCCGCTGAACACCTTCAAAATCGTGAACAGGACCCGTCCCGGGCAGCATTCCGACGA
>NZ_LZLL01000229.1:0-1550 GCF_001669335.1 Mycobacterium sp. 1245852.3
GCTGGCCACGGCCGATCCGGCCGCGCAGCTGGTGCAACTGACTGATCCCGAACCGGTCGGCGTCCATCACCAGCATCACGGTGGCGTTGGGGACGTCGACGCCCACCTCGATCACGGTGGTGCACACCAGCACATCGACCTCACCGGCCCGGAAGGCCGCCATGGCGGCGTCCTTCTCCTCGGCGGACAGCCGCCCGTGCATCAGGCCCAGCCGCAGGTTCACCAACTCCCCGGAGCGCAGCCGGGCGTAAAGACCCTCGGCGGTCTCCGGCGCCTTGGCGTTCTGCTCATCGCCCGGATCGTCGCTCTCGTCGATGCGCGGCGCCACCACGTAGGCCTGACGGCCGGCGGCAACCTCCTCGGCTATCCGCTGCCAGGCCCGGCCGAGCCACGCCGGCTTGTCCTTGACGAAGATGACGTTGCTGGTGATCGGCTGGCGCCCACGCGGAAGTTCGCGCAGCGTCGAGGTTTCCAGATCCCCGTACACGGTGAGCGCGACGGTACGCGGTATCGGCGTGGCGGTCATCACCAGCAGGTGCGGCGTCACACCGGGACGGGCCTTGGCGCGCAGCTGATCTCGCTGCTCGACACCGAAGCGGTGTTGCTCGTCGACCACCACCATGCCCAGGTTGTCGAATTCCACCGCGTCCTGCAGCAGGGCGTGGGTGCCCACGACGATGCCGACCTCACCGCCGGCGATCTCGGCGCGGATCTGCTTTTTCTGCGCGGCGGTCATCGAACCGGTCAGCAGCGCCAGCCGGGTGCCGTTATCGGCGCCACCCAGCTGCCCGGCCATCGCCAACGGGCCGAGCACATCGCGGATCGATCGGAGATGTTGCGCGGCAAGCACTTCCGTCGGCGCCAGCAGCGCACACTGATATCCGGCGTCCACCATCTGCAGCATCGCCAGCACCGAGACGATCGTCTTGCCCGAACCCACCTCGCCCTGCAGCAGCCGGTTCAACGGCCGGCTCGCCGCGAGCCCCTCGGACAGCACGCCGAGCACCTCGCGCTGCCCCGCGGTCAACTCGAAGGGCAAGCGCCCCAACAGTTGTGTGACCAAGCCGTCCGGGCGCGGCGGCGCCGGCGGTCCCGACTCCGACAGTTCACCGTGGCGGCGGGCCACCAGCGCCCACTGCAGACCGACGGCTTCGTCGAAGGTCAGGCGCTCGCGGGCCCGCTGCCGCCGCGGCTCGCTCTCGGCGAGATGGATGTCGCGCAATGCCTGGTCCTCGGAGATCAGGCCGAATTTCGCGCGCAACTCCTCGGGCAGCGGATCCGGCACCGGGTCGAGCACGTCGAGCACCTGGCGCACGCACGAAAAGATGTCCCAGCTCTGCAATTTCGTGCTGGCGGGATAGATCGGGAAGAAATGGCGTTCGTAGGCATCCAGCAATTCTTCGCCGCTGGTGGCGCCCGAGGCGTTGGCGATGTTCTTCAGCGACCGCGTCCCGCGGTTGCGTCCGTCCGGCGAGTCGACGATGAGGAACGCCGGGTGCGTCAGTTGCATGACGTTCCGGAAGAACCCGACCTCCCCGGAGAGCATCACC
>NZ_LZLL01000230.1:0-17494 GCF_001669335.1 Mycobacterium sp. 1245852.3
TGGGCCTGCTGCGGCGCATCGATGCCGAGACGGTGATCTTGCCCCGCCACGTCGGACAGGTGCTGCGCGGCGAGCAGCCCGGTCCCATGCAACTGACCGCTCCCGACCCGGTGGTGTCGACCACCACGCCCGACGATGCCGACGCCGCGGCGGCCGGGGCCGTCATCGACTTGCTGCGCGAGGTCGACGTCCTGCTCGAAACCCTCTCCGCCGCGCCGGTTTCCGAGCTGCGCAGCGGCGGCCTGGGAATCCGCGAGGTCAAACGGCTGAGCAAGGTGACCGGCATCGACGAGCAGCGGCTGGGTTTGCTCCTCGAAGTCACGGCCGCGGCCGGATTGATCGCCAGCGGCATGCCCGACCCCGAACCGGTCACCGGCGAGGCGCCGTACTGGGCGCCGACGATCGTCACCGACCGCTACGCCGCGCTGTCGGTCGCCGAGCGCTGGCAGCTGTTGGCCGCCAGCTGGCTGGATCTGCCCGGCCGGCCGGCGCTGATCGGCAGCCGCGGCCCCGACGCCAAGCCCTACGGGGCCCTGACCGACGGCCTGTACTCCACGGCCGCGCCGCTGGACCGCCGGCTGTTGCTGGGCATGCTGTCCGAGCTGCCCCCCGGCGCCGGCGTCGACGCGGCGGCGGCGTCGGCGGCGCTGATCTGGCGGCGTCCGCGCTGGGCGAAACGGTTGCAGCCCGGGCCAGTCGGGGACCTGCTCGCCGAGAGCAACGCCCTGGGCCTGGTGGGCCGCGGCGCCATCAGCACGCCCGGCCGCGCGCTGCTGGACGACGACGGCGATCCGCAGGTCGCCATCGAGGCGATGAACCGGGCGTTACCCAAACCGGTCGATCACTTCCTGGTACAAGCGGATCTGACCGTGGTGGTGCCCGGGCCGCTGGAACGCGACCTGGCCGAGCAACTCGCCGTCGTGGCGACCGTCGAATCCGCCGGCACCGCGATGGTCTACCGCGTCAGCGAGCAGTCGATCCGGCACGCGCTCGATGTCGGCAAGACGCGCGACTGGATGCATTCGCTGTTCGCCAAGCATTCCAAAACGCCGGTGCCTCAAGGCCTCACCTACTTGATCGATGACGTGGCGCGCCGGCACGGGCAACTGCGGATCGGCATGGCCGCGTCGTTCGTGCGCTGCGAGGACCCCGCGCTGCTGGCCCAGGCCGTGGCCGCGCCGGCGACCGAAGAGGTGCAGCTGCGGGCCCTGGCGCCGACGGTCGCGGTGTCGCCCGCGCCGATCGGCGAGGTCCTCACCGCGTTACGCGCCGCGGGGTTCGCCCCGGCGGCCGAGGATTCCTCCGGCGCCATCGTCGACGTCCGTCCCCGCGGCGCCCGGGTGTCCACCCCGCAGCAGCGCCGGCCCTACCGTCCGGCCCGGCGCCCCAACACCGAAAGCCTCAACGCGGTGGTGGCGGTGCTGCGCAAGGTGACCGCCGCACCGTTCGGCAACATCCGCGTTGACCCGGCGGTCACCATGACGCAGTTACAGCGCGCCGCCAGGGAACAAGACACCCTGGTGATCGGTTATCTGGATGCGGCGGGGGTGGCCACCCAGCGCGTCGTGTCGCCCATCACCATCAAGGGTGGCCAGCTGGTGGCGTTCGACTCCGCGTCCGGTCGGCTGCGTGACTTCGCCATCCACCGCATCACCTCGGTGGTGTCGGCCACCGGCCGATAATGGTGAGCATGCCCGCCGACGTCAAACAGATCGAAAGGAGTGGCGCTGACTATGTCTGACGGACCGTTGATCGTGCAGTCCGATAAGACGGTGCTGCTCGAGGTGGATCACGAGCAGGCCGGCGCGGCGCGCGCCGCCATCGCGCCCTTCGCCGAGCTGGAGCGCGCACCCGAACACGTCCACACCTACCGCATCACGCCGCTGGCGCTGTGGAACGCCCGCGCCGCCGGCCACGACGCCGAGCAGGTGGTCGACGCCCTGGTCAGCTTCTCGCGCTACGCGGTGCCCCAACCGCTGCTGGTCGACATCGTCGACACGATGGCCCGCTACGGCCGCCTGCAGCTGGTGAAGAACCCCGCGCACGGTTTGACGCTGGTGAGTCTGGATCGCGCGGTGCTCGAAGAAGTGCTGCGCAACAAGAAGATTGCCCCGATGCTCGGCGCCCGGATCGATGACGACACCGTCATCGTGCACCCCAGCGAGCGCGGTCGGGTCAAGCAGATGCTGCTCAAGATCGGTTGGCCCGCCGAGGATCTCGCGGGTTACGTCGACGGTGAAGCGCACCCGATCAGCCTGGCCGAGGACGGCTGGCAGCTGCGCGACTACCAGCAGATGGCCACCGACTCCTTCTGGTCCGGCGGATCGGGCGTGGTGGTGCTACCCTGCGGCGCCGGCAAGACCCTGGTGGGCGCGGCCGCCATGGCGAAAGCCGGTGCGACGACGCTGATTCTGGTCACCAACATCGTCGCGGCGCGGCAATGGAAACGCGAGCTGATCGCCCGCACGTCGCTCACCGAGGACGAGATCGGCGAGTACTCCGGCGAGCGCAAGGAGATCCGGCCGGTCACCATCTCGACGTATCAGATGATCACTCGCCGCACCAAGGGCGAGTACCGGCACCTCGAGCTCTTCGACAGCCGCGACTGGGGGCTGATCATCTACGACGAGGTCCACCTGCTGCCGGCGCCGGTGTTCCGGATGACCGCCGACCTGCAGTCCAAGCGGCGCCTCGGCTTGACCGCCACGCTGGTCCGCGAGGACGGCCGCGAGGGCGATGTGTTCTCCCTGATCGGCCCGAAACGCTACGACGCGCCGTGGAAGGACATCGAGGCGCAGGGGTGGATCGCGCCCGCCGAGTGCGTCGAGGTGCGGGTCACCATGACCGATAACGAGCGGATGCTCTACGCGACCGCCGAACCCGAAGAGCGGTACAAGCTGTGCTCGACGGTGCACACGAAAATCGCTGTGGTCAAATCGATTTTGGCAAAGCATCCCGGCGAGCAGACCCTGGTGATCGGCGCCTACCTCGATCAGCTCGACGAACTCGGCGCGGAGCTCAACGCCCCGGTGATCCAGGGGTCCACCCGCACCAAGGAACGCGAAGAGCTGTTCGACGCCTTCCGCCGCGGCGAGTTGTCCACCCTGGTGGTGTCCAAAGTCGCCAACTTCTCCATCGACCTGCCGGAAGCGTCTGTGGCAGTGCAGGTTTCGGGTACGTTCGGCTCACGCCAGGAGGAGGCGCAGCGGCTGGGCCGGCTGCTGCGGCCCAAGTCCGACGGCGGGGGCGCCATCTTCTATTCCGTGGTGGCGCGCGACAGCCTGGATGCCGAGTACGCCGCGCACCGGCAGCGCTTCCTGGCCGAACAGGGTTACGGCTACATCATCCGCGATGCCGACGACCTGCTGGGGCCGGCGATTTAGGTTGTTGCTCATCGCCGCTCAGCGCGGCGGCCGCGATATCACTCCGTGCGCCGTGATCAACGAAGTCTATTCCGGCGCTTCGCCTCTCTTCGAGACGGCCAACCCGCCAAGGGTCACGAGAGCAGCGCCGACTCCACCGACGTAGGCCTTGGCCATATCACGGCCGGACACGCCAGGGCATTCCGGCAGCGAGGCTAGCCACGCAACGGCGTCATCGCGTTCGTCGTTGTGGTACACCCGAAGCGGGCACGGCATCCAGCTGCCGATGGCGCGGCTTGTTGTCCGAACCCAGCCGCTGTCGCTCACGACAGCGCACCCGTCAAGCAACCGCAGATAGCCCGTTCCGAGGCGCGCGTCCGCCCACAGCGCTCCCCCCGTAATGCGCTGGAATCCCGGGGCGAATTCGTACAGCAGCCGCAATCGGCCCCCTGTGCGTCCTGCCTGTTCGACCATCGGCGCGAAGATCCGCGCGTAATCCGCTGACGTCAGAGTCCCGGTGGCTTCGAGCGCACGAATGCCCGCGGGCATGTCCGCAAGTTCCCTTAGCACAGCAACTCCTCACCGAGGGCCGACGGGCGATCACGCTCACGATCACCCCCGATTAATACCCTAGTGCAACTATTGCATAGTGCTATAGTAATCCCATCCGTCACCGTGGAGGTGGGCATATGAAGATCGCCATCGTCGGCGCCGGCATCGCCGGCCCCACGCTTGCGTACTGGCTCTCCCGGTATGGCCACGAACCAACCTTGATCGAGAAGGCGCCACAACTCCGCACCGGCGGCTACGTCGTGGACTTTTGGGGTGGCGGGTATGCCGTTGCCGAACGCATGGGGCTCACCACCGAGCTGCACGACACGGGATACGCGGTGCGCGAGGTGCGGCTCGTGGACCGGAATTCGAGACGCGTGGGCGGCTTTTCGGCCGAATTGTTCCGGCGCAACGTCGATGGCCGGCTCGTCACCGTGCCCCGCGGGGATCTGTCAGACATGATCTATCGCGCCATCGACAACCGGGCTGAAACTCTGTTCGGTGAAACCGTTTCGGCCGTCGAGCACGGCGGTACCGGCGTGCGAGTCACACTCGAGAGCGGCGGGTCACGGCAATTCGACCTGCTCATCGGTGCGGGTGGAATTCATTGTCCCGTGCGGGACTTGATGTTCGGCCCACAATCGAGATTTGAGACGGATCTCGGTTACCGAGTCGCGGCGTTCGAGGCCGAGGCCTATCAGCCGCGTGATGAACTCGTGTACCTCGCCTACACCCTGCCGGGACGCATGATCGCCCGATTCGCCATGCGGGACGAGAAGACCATGTTTCTTTTCGTTTTCACCGCTGATCACATGAGCGGTCCGGATCCGGAAGATGTGTCACAGGCCAAGACGATCCTGCACGAGGTCTTCGGCGACGCGGGTTGGGAATGCCCGGAGATCCTGCGCCAACTCGACGGGGCCTCCGATGTCTACTTCGATCGCACCAGCCAGATCGTCATGGACCACTGGTCGGACGGGCGAGTAGCGCTCATCGGTGACGCGGCGGCCGCAGTCTCGCTGCTGGCGGGCGAGGGAACGGGCCTGGCAATGGTGCAGGCCTACACATTGGCGGGCGAACTCAACCGCGCGGGAGCCGATCACCAGGATGCGTTTCATAGCTACGAGCGTCAGCTCCGTCCGATCGTCGAGGCCAGGCAGCGGTCGGCGCGCACCTTCGCCACGATGTTCGCGCCAAAGACGTCGCTGGGTCTGTGGACCCGCAATCAGGCGTCCAAACTGCTGAACGTTCCGCGGCTGGCCGACCGGGTCGTTCGGAGTGAATTCCGTGACGACATCGCGTTACCCGAATATGCCCTATAAGCCGGACGATAGGACCTGAAAAGGGTTTGGGCTCAGGCGGTTCAGCGCGACAGGATGGTCGCCGAGGCGGTGCCGGGCGCGCCGTACACCTGGGCCAGCCCGACACGCGGGTCGCCGGGCACCTGACGCTCCCCCGCCTCACCGCGCAACTGGCGCACGAGTTCGTGCATCTGCCGCAGGCCCGAGGCGCCAATGGGCTCGCCGTTGGCGATCAGCCCGCCGTCGGTGTTGACCGGCATCGAGCCGTGGATCTCGGTGGCGCCGTCGGCCAGCAGCTTCTCCTGTTCGCCGTCGGCGCACAGACCGGTCTCGGCCATGTGGATCACCTCGGCGCCGGCGTCGGTGTCCTGCAACTGCGCGACGTCGACGTCCTCCGGGCCGATGCCGGCCGCCTCGTAGGCGGCCTTGGCGGCATAGACCGTCGGCGACGCGTCCTCGTCCAGCGGCGCCGACGTCGCGTGCACCTCGTAGGCGCCGAAGCGCCGGGTCCGAATCTCACAGGCGCGCACATAGACTGGCTTGTCGGTGAACTTCTCGGCCATGTCGGCGCGGCACATGATGACCGCGGCCGCGCCCTCGTCGGGAGCGCAGAACATGTACTGCGTCAGCGGGTAGTTCAGCGCCGGCGAGGCGAGGATTTCCTCGACCGAAATCTCCTTGCGCCGGAACGCATTCGGGTTCAGCGCACCATTGCGGAAGTTCTTGTTGGCCACCCGCGCCAGCGTCTCCTGCGAGATGTTGTGGTCGTGGATGTACTTGTTGGCCTTCATCCCGAAGAACTTGGTGGTGACGAACTGGCCGTTGTTGGCGTACCACTGGGGCAGCGCCAGCTTGGCGGGGTCATCCGTGAAGGCGCCGCGCGGGTGCTTGTCGAGCCCGATGGCGATGCCGAGGTCGTACTTGCCCAGCCGGATCGTGTCGGCGGTCTGCTGAATGGCGCTGGCCGCGGTGGCGCAGGCGTTGAACACGTTGGTGAACGTGATGCCGGTCAGCCCGACCAGCCGGGTCACCGCGTCGGGATTGGAGACTTCGTAGCTGCCGCCGAAGCCGAACTGGATGTCCTTCCAGTCCACGCCAGCGTCTTTGAGCGCGAGCTGCACGGCCTCGGCGCCCATCTGCATCGCGGTCTTGTCGAACCTGCCGAACGGGTGCAGGCCCACGCCGATGATGGCGACATCGTTGGTCATCTCAGACTCCTCTGGATTCGACGGTGGCGCCCCGTTTCGCCCGGCTGCGCCGCGCTCACGATCACCACTTAGACCGGCTGGAAGGCGAACGTGATGATTTCGGCGCCCTCGTCGTCGGTGGCGAACGGCACCATGGTCAGCTCGACCTCCTGGCCGAACTGCAGCTTGGCCGGGTCGTTCTCGGTGAGCCGCCCTTCGACGCGGATGACGTCGCCGAGCTGAACCAATCCCACGCCGAACGGAACGAAGTCCTTGCCCGTCGGGCCGGCGTAGGGGGCTCCGGGCGGGAAGCCCTGGGTGGTCCACGCCACCAGCGTTCCGCGTCGGGGCAACAGCACCTCGGACATCTCGCCGGCGCTGCAGCGCGGGCACCACTGCTGCACCGGGAAGGTGGTCGCCTCGCAGCTGCCGCATCGGCTGCCGATCAGCTGTGGGCTCTCATCGGGCCAGGTAGAGATCTCAGGCGCAAGTGCCTTCTGCATCGAGGGATCCTCCACAATCCGCCAACAGAACATTGCTCACTGAACCGTATAACAGCTTTCCGAAAAGTGGAAACCGCATTCTCATCCGTGTGCGGGCGCCCGCGCCAGGGGCGGGCGGGCGCAGCGATATGTTGGGCGCATGACGGTCACGGTGATACTGGAGCTCAGGTTCAAGCCCGACGAGGTCGCCGCGGGGCGCGAGCTGATGGGCCGGGCGCTGCAGGACACCCGGGCGTTCGACGGGAACGTGCGCACGGACGTGCTTGTCGACGAGGACGACGAAGCGCACTGGCTCATCTACGAGATCTGGGAGACCGTCGAGCACGACGAGGCCTACCGCGCCTTTCGCGCCGGCGAAGGCAAGCTGACGCAGCTTCCCCCGCTGCTGGCCGCGCCGCCGGCCAAGACCAGGTACCTCACCAGCGACGTCTAGCGCTAGCCACGCCACCGGCTCACCCCGCCCGCCATGGCCGCGAACAGCGGGTCGGGCAGCAATAGAAGCGCCCGATTTCGGGCGCTCTCCAGGACGGCGCTGCCCGGCGCGGTGAATCGGGAGCCCGCCTTGGACGCGCCGTACACAGCCAGCATGCGCAGCCATCGCCGAGACAGCCCGGGCACGCCGTGGCGGGCCAGCGTTATCGCATCTTCCATGGCCAGCGCTGCCCCCTGGCCGAAGGTCGGCCGCATGCAGTGCGCGGCGTCACCGATCAGCACGACGTTGCCGCGGGCGAGTCGACGGGGTGGTCGCGCTTCGAAGATTTCCGGAGTGATCATCTCGCCGGCCGTCGCGGCGTCGATCAAGGCCGGCAAGGGGTCCGGCCAGTCGCGAAACGACCGCAAGTCCGGGTGCCGGCTCCGGGTGCCGCCGTAGACGTAGGTGCGGCCGTCGACCAATGGCAAGATGCCGAAATCGGCTGTGCGGCCCCAAATCGGACCGAAACCAGTGGCGAGCTCACGGTCGGCTATCCAGGCCCAGCCGGTGACGCCGGTCGAGCGCGGCGACGGCGCGTCCGCAAACAGCAGCTTCCTCGTGACGCTGCGCAGTCCGTCCGCGCCGATCACTAGATCGAACCGGTCCGCCTTGCCGTCGACGACAACCGAGCCATCGGCAGCGACCGCGGTGACGTTGGCTGCATACCGCACACAGTGCGAGGGCAGCGCGGCCGCCAGCCAGGCAATCAACGCGGCACGCGGCACGGTCGCGAACTCATCGCCTCCGGCGAGCTGCGCCAGGGTGCGTCTGACCAAGACCCGCCCGTCGCGGGCGCGTACGGTGGCCGCCGTCCGGGACCACGGGTCGGTCACCACGTGGTGGCGCACACCCAGAATCGACAAGCACGCCAACGCGTTTGGGGCGAGCGCGATGGCTCCGCCCATCGCGGAGGGACCGGGCGTCTTCTCGAACACGGTAACGTCGTGGCCGTCCTGCCGGAGCGCGATGGCAGCCGCCAAACCCGCGAATCCTCCGCCGACGATCCCTACCCTCATGCACACACCATCGCCGTACTCAATCGCCGAAGCACCGGGGCCTTGCTAGCTCAGCGCCGGCATGACCTCCCGTTCGAACAGCTCGATGCCCGATCGGTCGTAGGCCGCCTCGGGGAAGTAGCAGATCGCGTACTCGCAACCGAGGTCGCGGATCTTGGTGAGCCGCTCGATGACCTGTTCCGGTGTGCCCGTTGCCGAGTCGGGGCTGCTGGTCCCGGCGATCATCGCGTCCGCCGCAGCCTCACCGACGTAGCCGGCTAGGCGGTCGCGCACCCGCTGCAGCCGGTCTTTGACGTCGGCCTCCGAGGTGCCCACGATGGCGTTGACGTTGACCGACCGCACGATGGCGTCGAAGTCGGTGCCCACGTTGCGGCAGTGCTCGGCCAGCACGTCGGACTTGTGCGCGAACGCTTCCGGCTCGGGAGTGAAGTTGGTGTACTGCGCGTATTGGGCGGCGATCCGCAGCGTCACCTTCTCACCGCCACCGGCGATCCACAACGGAATGCCGTTGCCCTGCAGGGGCTTAGGCGCGACGATCGCGCCGTCGACCTGGTAGTGCTTGCCGTCGAAGCTGACCTTGCCGTCGCGCCAGGCATCGCGCATGATCTGCACGCCCTCATCCAGGCGACCCAATCGCACACCCGCCGAGGGGAATCCGTATCCGTAGGCGCGCCATTCGTGTTCGTACCAGCCGCCGCCGATACCCATCTGGATGCGGCCACCGGAGATGATGTCGGCCGTCGCGGCGACCTTGGCCAGGTAGACGGGGTTGCGGTAGCTCATCGCCGTGCACATCTGGCCGAGCTTGATCCGCGAGGTGGTCGCCGCGTAGGCGGCCATCAGCGACCAGGCCTCGTGCGTGGCTTCCCCGGTCGGCACGGGCACGGTGTGGAAATGGTCGTAGACCCAGAGTGAATCCCAGCTGCCCTTGTCCGCGTGGTCGGCCAGCTCGCGCATCACCGCCCAGTGGTTCTCCGGTTCGATGCCGACCAGATCCATTCGCCAGCCCTGCGGGATGAAGAGACCAAAGCGCATACCCGGACTGTAGCCGCAACCCCGCGGCCGTCACCCGCCCAGCGCGTCGAGCGCGGCCGCGACCGACTTCGCTCGCGACACCTCGTGCGGAGCATCGGGGGACTTACGCTTACCGAACGTTAAGTAAGTATGGGAGATCGTCATGCGGATCCTCGTCTCGGGTGCCAGCATCGCGGGCCCGGTCCTGGCCTACTGGCTGACCCGTCACGGCTTCGACGTCACCGTGGTGGAGCGCGCACCGACACTGCGCAAAACCGGCGGCCACGCCGTCGACTTGTTCCGTCCGGCAATGGAGATCTCGGCGAAGATGGGCGTCCTGCCACGCATCGAGGCGCGGGCCACCGGAACGGACCGGCTGACGATGCACCGGGAAGGCCGGACGAAGCCCACCCGGATCGACCTCACCAAGATCTACGCGGCCACCTCCGACCGGCACGTGGAGATCATGCGCGACGACCTCAGCGAGATCTACTACGACGCCGCGCGCGACGACGTCGAGTACCTGTTCGGTGACTCCATCACCGGGATCGAGCACGACGGCACCGTGACCTTCGAGCACGGCCCAGCGCGCACCTTCGACGTGATCGTGGGCGCCGACGGGCTGCACTCCAATGTGCGGCGCCTGACCTTCGGTGAAGACGCCGAGCTCACCCGCTTCCTCGGCGGCTACCTGTCGGTGGTCTCGGCGCCCAAGGCGCTGGTCGCGCCCGGCGAGATGGTCGCCCACATCGGGGTCGGGCGCTTCGCCGGCATCTACACCGCCGATCACCTGGACGACGCGCGGGCGGTGTTCATGTTCCGCAGCAAGGCCGAATTGGATTACGACCACCGCGATGCGTTGCGGCAGAAGCGATTACTGCACGAGGCGTTTACCGGGATGCACGAGCAGGTGGACGGCTGGCTAAGCGAACTGGAGCGCACCCCCACCTTCTACTTCGACTCCATCACCCAGCTGCGCACCGATCGGTGGTCGCGCCGCCGGGTCACCCTGGTCGGGGACGCCGGATACTGTCCGGGGCCCGCGGTGGGCGGCAGCACCAGCCTCGCCGTCCTCGGCGCCTACGTGCTGGCCGGCGAGCTCGCCGAGGCCGACGGGGACCACCTGCGCGCCTTCGCCGCCTACGAACTCCGGATGCGCGAACCGGTGCACCGCAGCCGGTCGTTTGCCCGCGGTGCGGCCAAGGGCGTCATCCCCGGTTCACGAATCGGCCTGTGGGCGTTGACCCGTGGGGCCCAGCTGGTCTCGGCGATGCCCGGACCGCTGTCGCGGTCCTTGGCGAAGCTCAACACCAAGGGCGTGCGGATGCACGACTCGATGCCGGTCCCCGAGTACACCTTCAGCGACGTCTGACAGCATGTTGCGTAGAGCCGCGGACCCGAGTCACCGCGCGCCACCACGGGAAGGCTGCAGATGGAACTGACCGGTGTGGGGATCTGGAGCAGTCAACTGCGCTACGGCGACCCGGCCGAATCCGCCGACGCCGCAGCGGAACTCGACGACCTGGGCTTCCCCGCGCTGTGGATACCGGATGTCGGCGGTCCGGTGTTCGACGCGGTGGGTCATCTGCTCGGCGCGACCAAGCGAACCGTGATCGCCACCGGGATCCTGAACCTGTGGATGCATTCGCCCTCCGAGGTCGCCGACTCCTACGCGGCCCTGACCGCCGAGCACGGTGACCGCTTCCTGCTGGGCATCGGCGTCAGCCACGCGCCGCTGATCGATGCCGGCCAACCCGGTCGCTACCGCAAACCGCTGGCGGCAACGGCGGCGTTCCTGGACGGCTTGGATGCCGCGCCGCGGCCGGTGCCCATCGAGCGCCGGGTCCTTGCCGCGCTCGGCCCCAAGATGCTGACCCTGTCGGCGACCCGCGCCGGGGGCGCCCACCCGTACCTGGTCACCCCCGAACACACCGCCTCCGCCCGTGCGACTTTGGGCCAGGGCCCATTGCTGCTGCCCGAACAGACGGTGATCCTGACCGACAGCGCCGAGGAGGCCCGCCAGATCGGAACCGATTGGCTGCGCGCGTATTTGGCCTTGCCCAACTACGCCAACAACCTGTTGCGCAGCGGCTTCTCCGAGGACGACCTGTCGCAGGTGAGCGACCGGCTCTTCAACGCGATCATCGCGTGGGGCGACGAAGAGGCCATCATGCGCCGCGTCGCCGAACATCGTTCCGCTGGCGCCGACCACGTCTGCGTCCAGGTGCTGCTGGCCGATCCCCGCGCCTTCCCGCGCGAGGAATGGCGCCGGATCGCCGCCGCCTCCCGGTAGGGTGACCGGCCGCGTCGAAGCGGCCTAGGGTGAGCTATGGCTTCCAAACAGACGCTGTTTCGGATCTTCTACCGCATCGGTTTCACCCCGTGGGACGGTCATCCGCTCGCCCAGAGCGTGCGCGATCTCGTCGAGGGCACCCCCGACGCCGCCGCGCTCCCCGCAGGGTCGGCCCTGGAGGTCGGCTGCGGCACCGGCGACTGCTCCATCTACCTCGCCCAGCACGGCTGGAAGGTCACCGCGGTCGACTTCGTGGCCAAACCGCTCGAGCGCGCCCGCGCGAAGGCACAGGCTGCGGGCGCCACGGTCGACTTCGTCCAGGCCGACGTCACGCAGTTGAGCCGGACGGGCATCGGCACCAACTTCGGGTTGATCGTCGACAACGGGTGCCTGCACAACATGAGCGACGCGGATCGCGACGCCTATGTCCGCGAGATCAGCGCCCTTGCCGCACCCGACGCCCGCCTGCTGATCGTCGCGTTCGTGCCCGGTGGCCGGGTCGGGGTGCGCGGGATCGACCGCGCCGAGATGGAACGTCGATTCACCCAGAGCTGGACGCTGCTGTCGGCCGGCGCCGAACGCGAGCTGGACCGCGCCGAGAAGACGCCGGCGTGGTACTACCTATTCGCGCGCCGCGACACGTAACCTGTTGCGACGACACGCCGTAGCGCTCCGCAATGGCTTAAGTCTCGGCGCGGCGGCCGAGCCGCCGTACGCATAAGCCCCCGAAACCTCATGGTTTCGGGGGCTTATGCGCTTGCGTTGGTGCAGGCTAGGTCAGCGACGCCGGCGGCAGGAACCGGTCGCCGTAGCGGGCCGCAAGCTCCTTGGCCCGGGCCACGAAGGCTTCCTTGCCGATGCCGTGCTTGCCCTCGTAGCCGACGATGAACTGGGCGCTACCACCGGTGTAGGGCGGGAAGCCGATGCCCATGATCGACCCGATGTTGGCGTCGGCGGTCGACGTCAGCACGCCCTCGTCCAGGCACTTCTGCGTCTCGAGCGCCTCGGCGAACAACATGCGATCGATCATGTCCTGCAACGGAATATCGGCGCTGCCGGACTTGAACGTCTCGCGCAGGCCCGGCCATAGCCGGGTGCGCTTGCCGTCGACGTACTCGTAGAAACCCGCGCCCTTCAGCCGCGACGGGCGGCCCAGCTCGATCATCTTCTCGACGACGGCCTCGGCCGGGTGCGGCTCGTAGGTGCCGCCCGCGTCCTCGACACCCTTGCGGGTGGCCGTGGCGATCTTGTGCATCAGCTCCAGGTTGAGCTCGTCGGACAGCTGCAGCGGCGGCGCCGGGTAGCCGGCCTGCGAACCGGCGTGCTCGACGCTGGCCGGCTCCACGCCCTCACCGAGCATGGCGAGCGCCTCGTTGACGAACGTGCCGATGACGCGGCTGGTGAAGAAGCCGCGGCTGTCGTTGACGACGATCGGGGTCTTGCCGATGGCCAGCGTGTAGTCGAACACCCGGGCCAGCGCCTCGTCGGAAGTCTTTTCGCCCCTGATGATTTCGACCAGCGGCATCTTGTCGACCGGCGAGAAGAAGTGGATCCCGATGAAGTCCTCCTGGCGCTTCACGCCGGTCGCCAGACCGGTGATCGGCAGCGTCGAGGTGTTCGACCCCAGCAGTGCGTTGGGCTCGACGATGTCCTCGATCTCCTGGAACACCTTGTGCTTGAGTTCCTGGTTCTCGAACACCGCCTCGATCACGAAATCGACGCCCTTGAAGGCCTCGGGGTCGGCGGCCGGGGTGATCCGGTCCAGCAGCGCCTTGCTCTTCTCCTCGGTGGTCTTGCCACGCTGAAGCGCCTTGGCCTCAAGCTTTTCCGAGTAGACCTTGCCCTTCTCGGCGGCCTCGAGGCTGACGTCCTTGAGCACCACCTCGAAGCCGGCCTTGGCCGAGACGTAGGCGATACCGGCGCCCATCATGCCCGCACCCAGCACACCGATCTTGTTGATCTTGACCGGTTCGATGCCGTCGGGCCGCGACCCACCGCCGTTGATGTGCTGCAGGTCGAGGAAGAACGCCTGGATCATGTTCTTGGCGACCTGGCCGGTGACCAGCTGGGTGAAATAGCGGCTCTCGATGCGGCTGGCGGTGTCGAAGTCCACCTGCGCGCCCTCGACGGCCGCGTCCAGGATGGCGCGCGGCGCCGGCATCGGTGCGCCCTTGAGCTGCTTCTTGAGCAGCGCCGGGAACGACGGCAGGATGCCGGCCAGCGCGGGGCTGGCGGGGGTGCCGCCGGGCATCTTGTAGCCCTTTTTGTCCCATGGCTGGGTGTATGAGTCGGGGTCGTCCTTGACCTGTTTGATCCAGGCCTTGGCGGCGGGCACCAATTCGTCTACCGAGCCGACGATTTCGTCGACCAGGCCGATCTCCTTGGCCTTGTCGGCCTTGAACCGGGTGCCCTGCGACAGGATGTTCATGAAGGCGTTCTGGATGCCGAACATCCGCACGGTGCGGGTCACCCCGCCGCCGCCGGGCAGCAGACCCAGCGTGACCTCGGGCAGGCCGACGACCAGGCCCTTGACGTCCGCGGCGATGCGGTGGTGACAGGCCAGCGCGATCTCCAGACCGCCGCCCAGCGCCGCGCCGTTGATGGCGGCCACCACCGGCTTGCCCAGCGTCTCGAGCGCACGCAGGTCACGCTTGACCGACTCGACGGTGTCGAACGCCTCCCCGGCGTTCTCCGGGCCGAGGTTGATCATGCCCTTCAGGTCACCGCCGGCGAAGAAGGTCTTCTTCGCGCTGGTGATCACCACACCGGTGATCGAATCCTTCTCGGCGGCAAGGCGTTCCACAGCGTTGTGCATGGACTCGCTGTAGTGCTCGTTCATCACGTTGGCCGACCCGGTGGGGTCGTCCAGGGTCAGGGTGACGATGCCGTCGTCGTCCTTGTCCCACTGAATGGTGTTCTCTGCCATGGTCTTAAACCCTCTCGATGATGGTGGCGACACCCATGCCGCCGCCGATGCACAGCGTGATCAGCGCGCGACGCGCGTTGCGGCGCTCGAGCTCGTCGACCATGGTGCCGGTGATCATGGCGCCGGTGGCGCCCAGCGGGTGGCCCATCGCGATGGCGCCACCGTTGACGTTGAGCTTCTCGTCGGGGATGTTGAGGTCCTTCTGGAACTTCAGCACCACCGACGCGAACGCCTCGTTGAGCTCGAACAGGTCGATGTCGTCGATCGTCAGGCCCGCGCGGTCGAGCACCTTCTGCGTGGCCGGGGTCGGGCCGGTGAGCATGATGACCGGGTCCGAGCCGCTGGTGGCGGTGGCCACGATGCGTGCCCGCGGCGTCAGGCCCTGCGACTTGCCCGCGGCTTCCGAACCGACCAGCACCAGCGCGGCGCCATCGACGATGCCCGAGCTGTTGCCGCCGGTGTGGACGTGGTTGATCTTCTCGACCCAGTGGTACTTGGTGAGCGCAACGTCGTCGAACCCGCCCATCTCACCGATCCCGTCGAACGCGGTCTTCAGCTTGCCCAGGCCCTCGAGCGTGGTGTCGGGCCGCATGTGCTCGTCGTGGTCGAGGATGACCAGACCGTTCTGGTCGCGCACCGGCACCACCGACTTGGCGAAGTAGCCGCCCGACCACGCCGCGGCGGCCTTCTGCTGGCTGCGCAGCGCGTAGGCGTCGACGTCGTCGCGGGAGAAGCCCTCGATGGTGGCGATCAGGTCGGCGCCGATGCCCTGGGGCACGAAGCCGATCTGATAGTTGGTCTCGGGGTCGGTCGCCCAGGCGCCGCCGTCGGAGCCCATCGGCACCCGGCTCATCGACTCGACACCGCCGGCCAGCACCAGGTCGTCCCAGCCGGACCGGACCTTCTGGGCGGCGGTGTTGACGGCCTCGAGACCGGAGGCGCAGAACCGGTTGAGCTGCACGCCGCCGGTGGTCTCCGGCAGGCCGGCGGCCAGCACCGCGGTGCGGGCGATGTCGCCGCCCTGGTCACCGACCGGGGACACAACGCCCAGGATCATGTCGCTGATCAGGTTCTCGTCCAGGTCCGGGAACCGCCGGCGCAGCTCGTCCACCAGGCCCACGACCAGGTTGAGCGGCTTGACCTCGTTCAGCGAACCGTTGCGCTGCTTGCCCCGCGGGGTGCGGATGGCCTCATAGATAAAAGCTTCTTCGGACATGACGACTTCCTGTTCTGACGAATAGGGTTCGAATCCGTCTTCGAGATAGATTCCGCCCCACCCTAACAGGGTCCCCGGCCAACCTGTTGGTTGGGCAAGATCGCGCAGCTCAGAGGCACCGAGTGACGCACGCCACGCGTCGGCTTGCGGGGTCGGGCGGCCGCCCCGGCCGAACGTGCGACTACGTTCACGCTCGGCGACGAGTGTGCGCCTAACTTCACGCTTGGCTGGTGGGCGTCCCGGGCACTGGCCGTGGCCGACCCGCCTAAGCTCGACCACCATGACGGTGGAGCGATTGCGCCCCTACGCGACCACGGTGTTCGCCGAGATGTCGGCGCTGGCCGCGCGCATCGGAGCAGTGAACCTGGGCCAGGGGTTTCCCGACGAGGACGGCCCCCCGGCCATGCTCAAGGCCGCCCAGGAGGCCATCGCCGACGGCGTCAACCAGTACCCCCCGGGCATCGGCATCGCGCCGCTGCGCCACGCCATCGCCGCCCAGCGCCGGCGCCGCTACGGCATCGACTACGACCCCGACACCGAGGTGCTGGTGACGGTCGGGGCGACCGAGGCCATCGCCTCGGCGGTGATCGGCCTGGTCGAACCGGGCTCCGAGGTCCTGCTGATCGAGCCGTTCTACGACTCCTACTCGCCGGTGGTGGCGATGGCCTCCGCGCAACGGGTGGCCGTGCCCCTGGTCCCCCACGGTCGCGGCTTCGCCCTGGACGCCGACGCGCTGCGCCGGGCGGTCACGCCCCGGACCCGGGCGCTGATCGTCAACTCACCGCACAACCCGACCGGCACGGTGCTGCGTGCCGAAGAGTTGGCGGCCATCGCCGAGGTGGCGGTCGCGGCCGACCTGCTGGTGATCACCGACGAGGTCTACGAGCACCTGGTATTCGACCGCCACCGACACGTGCCGCTGGCAGGCTTCGACGGCATGGCCGAGCGCACCATCACCATCTCCAGCGCGGCCAAGATGTTCAACTGCACCGGCTGGAAGATCGGATGGGCTTGCGGCCCAGCGCATCTGATCGCCGGGGTACGCGCGGCCAAACAGTACCTGAGCTATGTCGGCGGCGCGCCGTTCCAGCCGGCGGTGGCGCTGGCCCTGGACACGGAGGACGCATGGGTGGACGACCTGCGCGCCACGCTGCAGGCCAGACGCGATCGACTGGCCGCCGGGCTGATCGACGTCGGGTTCGAGGTGCACGACAGCGCCGGCACGTACTTCCTGTGCGCCGATCCGCGTCCGCTGGGATACGACGACAGCAGCGAGTTCTGCGCGGCGCTGCCGGAAAAGGTTGGCGTTGCCGCGATCCCGCTGTCGGCGTTCCGTGACCCTGCGGCGGCGAGCGGTCCGGCCGACGTGTGGAATCACTTGGTGCGCTTCACCATCACCGTCGAACCGTGGGCGCCGCTACCGGAGTTCTGGATCGCCCGGGCCCGCAAGAAAATCCTGCACGCCGCGCTGGAGGGTCTGCGTAAGCGCGTGATGGGAACGGCCGGCTAACCGGCGTCTTTCAGTGCGGCCAGCCGCTTGATCGCCTCGTCGAGCGTGTCGTCACGTTTACAGAAGGTGAAGCGCACCAAGTGATTCCACACGTCGGCCGGACCGCTCGCCGCCGCAGGGTCACGGAACGCCGACAGCGGGA
>NZ_LZLL01000231.1:0-3427 GCF_001669335.1 Mycobacterium sp. 1245852.3
CCGGCCGAAAGGCGCTCGGCAGCACCAGCGCGCTGATCGCCGCGTTCACCGGGGACAGGTCGGACAGCAGGTGCGGGTTGAAGCCGGCCCCGATCGAGTCGATGCCCATGATGATCTCGCTGACCCGCGGTGGCGGCGGCACGGAGTTGTGCGGCGTATCGGTGCTCTGCGGCGCCGGCGGCGGGTTGACCGTACAGGCCGAGAGCACGAGTCCGACCAAAAAGATCAGTCCGCCCAGCACCATGAACCAACGGCGGACTCGTCTCGGCACGCTGATCAGGGTATCGAGCAACCGCACAGCAGCCCGTCCAACCACCCCGGTGTTAACCCCGCGCCTTGGCGCGCGACCGGCTGCGGGCCCGGGCGGTGGCGTCCAGCTCGACCTTGCGCACCCGCACGATCTCCGGGGTCACCTCGACGCATTCGTCTTGCGCGCAGAATTCCATGGCCTGCTCGAGATCGAGTTCGAGCGGCCGGGCCAGCGTTTCGATGACATCGGCGGTCGACGACCGCATGTTGGTCAGCTTCTTCTCGCGGGTGACGTTGATGTCGAGATCCTCTGCGCGCGGGTTGATCCCGACGACCATGCCCTCGTAGGTGTCCTGGCCCGGCTCGACGAAGAACTGGCCGCGGTCGGCGAGCTGGATCATGGCGAACGGGGTGATGGTGCCCGCGCGGTCGGAGACCAGCGAGCCGGTGTGGCGGGCGCGGATCTCCCCCGCCCACGGCCGGTAGCCGTCGAACACCGCATTGGCGATTCCGGTGCCGCGGGTCAGCGTGAGGAAGTCGGTGCGGAACCCGATCAGGCCGCGGCTGGGGACGATGAAGTCCATCCGGACCCAGCCCGCCGCGTGGTTGGTCATCTCTTCCATGCGCCCCTTGCGGGCGGCCATCAGCTGGGTGATGGCGCCGACGAATTCCTCAGGGCAGTCGATGGTCATCGCCTCGAAGGGCTCGTGCAGCTTGCCGTCGATCGTCTGGGTGACGACCTGGGGCTTGCCGACGGTGAGCTCGAAGCCCTCGCGGCGCATCTGCTCGACGAGCACCGCCAGCGCGAGCTCGCCGCGGCCCTGCACCTCCCAGGCGTCGGGCCGGTCGATGTCGACGACCTTGATCGAGACGTTGCCGACGAGCTCGGCGTCCAGGCGCGACTTCACCATGCGCGCGGTCAGCTTGTGCCCCTTCACCTTGCCGGCCAGCGGCGAGGTGTTGGTGCCGATGGTCACCGAGATGGCGGGCTCGTCGACGGTGATGCGCGGCAGCGCGTGCGCGTGGTCCGGATCGGCCAGCGTGTCACCGATCATGATCTCCGGAATGCCCGCGACCGCGACGATGTCGCCGGCGATGGCCTCGTCGGTGGGCGTGCGTTCCACACCCTCGGTCACCAGCAGT
Organism: Mycobacterium sp. 1245852.3; assembly: GCF_001669335.1. NCBI lineage: Bacteria > Bacillati > Actinomycetota > Actinomycetes > Mycobacteriales > Mycobacteriaceae > Mycobacterium > Mycobacterium sp. 1245852.3. The sequence goes on from NZ_LZLL01000231.1 coordinate 1,393, forward strand.
TCGGTGATCTTGGCGTTCGTGATGACGGGATGCCCGTCCACCTCGCGCATCCAGGCGACCTGCTGGCCCTTGCGGATCCGGCCCTTGTAGATGCGGATCAGCGCGAGCCGGCCGAGGAAGGCCGAGGCGTCGAGGTTGGTGACCAGCGCCTGCAGCGGCGCCTCGGGATCGCCCTGCGGCGGCGGGATGTGCTCGAGCAGGACGTCGAACAGCGGATCGAGGTTGTCGCCCTCGGGGTTCTCGCCATTGGCCGGCTCGGTGGTGCTGGCGATGCCCGCCCGGCCCGAGGCGTACAGCGTCGGCAGGTCCAGGGCGTGCTCGGCCGCCTTCTGCGCTTCCTCGTCGAGGTCGGAGGCCACGTCGAGCAGCAGGTCGTGGCTCTCCGAGACGACCTCGGAGATCCGCGCGTCCGGGCGGTCCGTCTTGTTGACGACCAGGATCACCGGAAGGTGGGCGGCCAGGGCCTTGCGCAGCACGAACCGGGTCTGTGGCAGCGGGCCCTCCGAGGCGTCGACCAGCAGCAACACCCCGTCGACCATCGACAGGCCGCGCTCCACCTCGCCGCCGAAGTCGGCGTGGCCGGGCGTGTCGATGACGTTGATGACGGTCGTCGTTCCGTCCGCATTCTTGCGATGCACGGCCGTGTTCTTGGCCAGGATCGTGATGCCTTTTTCCTTCTCCAGGTCCCCGGAGTCCATCAGGCGCTCGACGGCGTCGTCCCCGCGGTGGTGCAGCGCGCCCGACTGCCGCAGCATCGCGTCGACCAGGGTGGTCTTTCCGTGGTCGACGTGGGCGACGATGGCGACGTTGCGAAATAGCACGTCGGTGATTGTGGCAGCGGGGGGCCTTTCAAAGCGAACTGGCCAGCGAACCGGCTGGTAGCCGGGCGCCGTTCGGTGACCGACGGCTTGGGTGTGCGGTGGCGGCGGGCCGGGTCGGCGTGTCGTCGCCCTGGCCGCACAATCGACGCGCGGGGCGAACCCTTACCAGCCCCGCCGGCGCGGCGCCGTGCCGACGAGTTGACCCTTACCCGCCGCCTCGCGGCTGCGGTAGACGATGTAGGGCCGGAACAGGTAGACGACCGGGGCGCTGAACACATGCACCAGCCGGGTGAACGGCCACAGCGTGAACAACACCATGCCGATCAGGGCGTGCAACTGGTAGTCCAGCGGCGCGTTGACCATCACCTCGCCGTGCGGTTGCAGGATCCAGATCCGGCGGAACCACAAACCGACCGTGTAGCGGTAGTGGAACTCCCCGCCGTGCGGGCCGGTGCCGATCAGGTCGCAGTACAGGCCCACCACGATCGCCAGCACCAGCACCGTGTACATCACCTTGTCGCTGCGGCTGGTGGCCATGGAGACCGCCGGGCGGGTGAACCGCCGGTAGATCAGCAACCCGATGCCGACCAGCGTCGCGACGCCGGCCATCGACCCGGCGATGACCGCCTGCAGGTGATAGAAGTGGTCGCTCATCTTCATCATCTGGGTGACCTTCGGCGGAATGAACAGGCCCATCACGTGTCCGGCGAACACCGCCAGGATGCCGAAATGAAAGATGGGGCTGGCGATGCTGAGCAGTCGCGACTCGTAGATCTGCGACGACCGCGAGGTCCAGCCGAATTTGTCATACCGGTAGCGCCACCAGGTGCCCACGATCAGCACCGACAGCGTGACGTAGGGCGCGATGTCCCAGAACAGGACGTTGCTAAACACTTGGCGATCCTTCGCGGGGTGGCACGGTCAAGGTAAACGGTTGCAGGCCAACGGCTTCCGCCGGCGGCCCGGCTTGGGCCAGGCGCTCGGCGCGGCGCACTTCCTGATCGGTCGCGTCGGGCAGGGTCGCGCAGACCGCCGCCACCGTCGGTTCGTAAGGCGACTCGGCGTCGGCCAGGGCGCCGCGCAGCACGTCGATCGGCACGCGGTGCCGGCTCAGCAGTCGCCGCCCGGCGTCGGGATCGACGGTGGCGGCGAATTCGAGCACCACGGCCAGATGATCGGGCGCCTCACCGCCCGGCGGCTGCACCCCCGCCTCG
>NZ_LZLL01000232.1:0-8678 GCF_001669335.1 Mycobacterium sp. 1245852.3
CGATGCCGGTCTCGGCGCAGGCCGCCATCAGCGGATCCCAGTGGTCGGTGTGGATGCTGGGCAGCCCCAGCATCGCCGGGTTCTCGCTGAACGTCACGGCGTGAAAGCCGCGCTCGGCGTTGTCGCGGATCATCTTCGCGCCGAGGTCGGGATCGAGCAGCCACGGCAGTTGGCAGGGGATGATCCGGTCCGGATACGACCCCGCCCAGACGTCGAAATGCCAGTCGTTCCAAGCCCGCACCGAGGCCAGCGCCAGGTCGCGGTCGCCGGTCACCTGCTGCAGCCGCTGCCCGGCGAAGCCCGGCAGAAACGACGGGAAGTTCAGCGAGGCGTAGATGCCGTTGAGGTCCATGTCCTTGATGCGGGCGTGGATATCCCATGCGCCCCGCCGCATTTCGTCGAACCGGACCGGTTCGAAGCCGTACTCCGCCACCGGCCGTCCAACCACGGCGTTGAAGCCGACGTTGGGCAGTTCCTTGCCGTCATAGACCCACGTCTGTCCCCCGCTGTCGGTCTCGACGACTTTCGGCGCCCGGTCGGCGAACTTGCGGGGCAGCCGGCCGGTGAAGGTGTCCGGGGGTTCGACGATGTGATCGTCCACCGAGATCACCGTGTAGCGCCGGGGTGCCCGCGGCGGGTCGGGCAGGAAGGTGACCGAGCGCTGGGCGCCGGTCTTGGCCGTGGTGAAGTTCAGGTCGGTGGCCAGCTCGTCGATCGATTTCACGCGTCAATCCCCCTGCGGCGCGGCGTTGTTGAGTGTGAACTGACGGTGTTCAGCGTGCGGTGGGGGCGGCGTGTGCCGGCGTGTCGCCGCCGTGAGTGCACACTCGACGGTCACGTGAGCACATCCGGGTCGGCCTTGATGGTCATGCGCGCGGCCCCGGCCCAGTAGACATCGGCCGCCCGTTCGATCAGCGAGCGCTGCATGCCCGCCATGTCCGACCAGTTCATCGCCACCGGGTCCTTGCCGGTGAGCAGGACGTCGTAGGCCAGGTTGCAGACGCGTTCGATGGATGCCGCGCGGTAGACGGCTTCGGGCAGGTTGCGGCCGGTCGCGATGACGCCGTGATTGGCCAGGATGGTCAGGTTGGCGCCGCCGATCCGGGCCGCGAGTTCCGCGGCGCGCGCGGGGCTGTCGATTTCGCCGTCGTAGGTGTCGACCAGGCACAGGTCGTCGAGGAACAGCGACCCCGTCTGGTGCACCAGTTCGGGCAGTCGGCCCAGCGCGGCGAGCACGCACGCGTGGTACGGGTGGTTGTGGATCACCACGCGGGCGTCGTCGCGCACCCGGTGCAGCTCGGTGTGGATGTGGATGGCGGGGGTGACGTCCCAGCGTCCGCGGATCACGCGCGCGTCGGCGTCGACGACGCAGATGTCGGACGCGGTGATCTCCTGCCACCACAGCCCCCATGGATTGACGAACATCTCCGTTTGGCCGTCGAGCTGCCAGGTGATGTGCCCGGCCATGTTCTCGGCGAACCCGATGCCGGCCAGGTGGCGGAAGGCGATGGCCAACGCCTGCTCGCTGGACAGGTCGACGCCGATGGGCGGCACCACCGACGGCGCCCAGACTTCCAATCCGCCGCGCCGCGCGTTAGGAGCGTTCATGACCGGCCTCCATTCTGGCTCCAATATTCTCGCGCAGGCGGCCTTTGGCTATCTTTCCGCCGGATGAGCGGGGCAGTTCGTCCAGAACGATCAGGCGTTCGGGCAGCAGTTCCTTGGAAACCCCCAGCGCCAGCAGGTGTTCGACGAGCCCCGGCAGGTCGACGGACGCGGAGTCGGTGAGTTCGGCGTAGAGGCAGACCTTTTCGCCGAACACCGGGTCGGGCATGGCGACCGCGGCCGCTATCGCGATGGCGGGATGGGTCATGACGGCGTCTTCGACCTGGCTCGCGCTGATGTTCTTGCCGCCGCGCACGATGAAATCGGAGGTACGCCCGGTGACCCGCAGGTAACCGTCGGCGTCGATCTCGCAGATGTCCCCCATGCGCATCCACCCGTCGCGGGTGAACAGCTTGTCGTGGTCGGTGCCGCCGAGGTAGCCCAGGCTCGTCGCCGGTCCCCGGCAGGCGGGCTGGCCGCGCCGTGTGGCGGTGACGTCGCGGTCCCCGTCGAACAACCGGACCGACATTTCGGGGATGAGCCGGCCCGCGGTGCGCAGCCGGTGCCCGCGCGAATCGTCGAGGGTTGTCGCGCTGAGCATCCCGGTTTCGTTGGAACCGTAGAACTGCAGGATCTTGGCGCCGGTGAGTTCCTCGAACTCGGCCGCGGGCCGGTACGGCAACGCCTCCCCGCCGGTGTACACCACACGCAGCGAACTGAGGTCGTAACCGCGGCTGGCCGGATCGGCCATCAGCATCGTCAACTGGGTACTGACGCAACACAATACGGTGACCTGGTGCCGGGCTATCGCCGCGCAGGTGGCCGCGGTGGTGAACCGGTCCAGCAGCACCGCGGTGGCGCCGAGGTGGATCGGGGTGGTATGGCTGGTCCACAGCCCGAACCCGAACGGGGTGGGAATGACGGGCAGGAACACCTCGTCGGGCGTCAGTCGCCCATTGGCGACGGCTTTCTGGTGGAAGTAGTGCCAACGGTTCTGGGTGTGCACGACGCACTTGGGCAGCCCGGTAGTGCCGGACGTCGAGTTGATCAGGAAGACGTCGTCGGGACCGAGTTGGGCGTCTCGGTCCAGCGCCCTGGGTTCTGCGTCGACGTCGAGGCGAAGCGTCCCGCCCTCGTGGCCCAACACCAGCCGGGGCACCCGCAGTTCGCTCGCCACGTCCGCGGCCGCCCCGGCGCGGGGCGGATCGCTGATGAGGATTTTCGGCCCGGCGGTGCGCAGAATCGCCGTCGCCTCCCGGGTGCCGGCCCGCGCACCGATGCCGACGACCACCGCCCCACATCGTTCGATCGCGACGAACAGCGCGTGGATGGCCGCGCAGTCGCCGTGCCAGACCGCCACCCGCACGCCGCGGGCCACGCCGATTCCGGCCAGCGTCTCAGCCAAACTGGTTGCGGCAGTGTCGAATCCGCGCCAGGTGAACGCCGGCCCGCCATGGTCGACGTAGGCGTGGCGCTCCGGGGTGCGTTCGGCGTTTCGCCGCACCGCATCCGAAAGTGTCGACCCGCTCCACCAGCCGGCGGCATGAAAGCGGGCCGACTCCTCGTCGGTAAATGCCGGCGAACCCACGGGTTTCAGCCCACCGGCGCTCATCACCAAATGATAGGAAAGCCACCCGCGGGTTCGGCGCTAGGGATTCGGCGGGGCGGGCGCGGCGTGCTGGTTCTTGTCGGCGCTCGGGCGGCGCGGGTGTGGGGAGGGGCAGGTGGCGTTGCGCGCGCAGCCGCAATTGAGGCCGATGATGCAGCCGCCGCCTCCCCCGATGGGGTGCACCGGCAGGGCGCCGCCGGGAACAGGCGGCGCGGGCGTCACGACCGACGACGAGGCGCTGGCGGCCGGCGCGGCGCGGGGCGAGAAACCCACCGCGACGACGAGCGCGGTCACACAACCGCACAGCGCGGCTCGCGTCTTGGCGCCCGGGGTGCCCACAGGGCAGAACAGTAGTTGGCGGCCGGTGATCGCGCAGGTCGCGCGGCTACCTCGGCGCGGAACCGGCGGGGCAGCGTCTCGGTGGCTAGACGCGGCGTGGCCGCGTCCGCCGGCGGCCCATCGCCAGGCGCGCGGCGTAGATCCCGGCGCTGACCGCGAACATCGCGGCGGTCAACAGCAGCCACCGGCCGAAAAACGGGTCTTGGGTCTGACCGGTGGCGGCCCGGTACGTGGAGGCGCCCTGCCCGATGATGCCGGGCAGGAACACCAGCAGCGTCAGGCCCGCACCGAGCGCCGGTACCCGCAGATGGTTGAGCACCGGCACCCCGGCGTCGGCACGCTGCGGTGAGGCCTGGGCGCGGCCGCGGGACAGCAGCCGGTCGGCGCAGGCGTAGACGGGAAACAACACCAGATCGTGGGCGACGACCGCCGCGGCGAACCAGACGATGATCGATTGCCACCAGACGTGCGGGTTCCACAGGGTGGCCGGTTTGATGACGACGACGACGTAGCCCAACAGCGCAAAGCCGGCGATCATGGTCAGCAGGTGCAGCGGGTGCGATCCGTAGATCCTGGTGAACGCGCTACGCATGCCCGGCCGCCCGGAAAGCGATGGAAGCCACCCATTTCGTGTTGTGCACGCCGGGCAGCGCGGGCACGACGATGCGCGCGGGAAAGCCGTGATCCGGGGACAGGTCGGCGCCGTTCACCCGCAGCGCCAGCAGCGCGTCCGGGTGCAGCACCTGGTTGCGTTGCAGTGTGGCGGCGGCGAAGGCGCCGGATCGTTCCAGCGAGGACACTCGCGCGGAGTCCGGTGCGGGCGCGCCGGCCAGTCGGGCGAGGTCGGCCAGTCGCACGCCGGTCCAGGTTTGGGTGGTCGACCAGCCTTCGACGCAGGCGATCGGCAGCACGGCGGTGTGCTGCGGCATGGCCAGCAGGGCCGCGCGATCCAGCGCCACCGGCCGGGGGCCGCCGGTCAGGGTTATCCGCCAGCCATCCCCCGTGTCCCGGGCGGAAATGCCGGCGGCGGTCGCCGTCCGGTTGACCTCGAAGCCGTTGGGCTCGGACCCGCGGGTGCGCCCTCGCGGCAGCAGCAGCGCGGCCGGCCGGGCATAGCCACCCAGCGTCTGGCCCGCCGTGATGACCGCCATGAACAGCGCGCCACCGCCCACCAACGCGAGAGCGCCCCGACGGCTCATGGTCGCGGGGCGCGGTTCCGGGGCGACCAGCCCGTCCGGTTCAAATGCCTGGGCTCTGGTGCCGGCACGTCCGGTGCGCAGGACGTCACGCGGTGAGATCGAGCGCAGGCCGGCCCACATCCGCGGGCCCTTGATCGCGACGTGCATGACGAAGCCGGTGATGAACACCCAGGCACCGAAATAGTGCGCGGTGTAGAAGCTGAATCCGAAGATGTAGTCGTACTGGATGTTCAGCACGCCGGTGACGATTTCGAACAGAATGCCGCCGACCAGCATCAGCAGCGAAACCCGTTCCAGCAGTTGGGCTATGGACCGGGCGGGCGGCCACACGAACAGCCGCGGGATCACCGACCACAGTTTGGCCAGCACCACCGGGATGAGAACCAGCCCGAGCCCGACGTGCAGCCCCTGGGTCAGGCGATACAACCACGACGGACGGGTAGGCCAATCGAAGGTCGGCAGCTTGAGCCAGCCGACGTCGGCGGGGATGGCCTGGCCGAGCCGCGGCCCGTAGGCGATGTAGGACAGTAGCCCGGTCAGGATGACGATCGGCAGCGTCATCAACAGCACCGAACCGAACACCGAGGTCAGCCAGGGTCCGCGCAGCGGGCTGCGCCACAGCCGGGCGCATGGGCCGCCCGGATCTCTCGTCGCTTCGAGGTCATCGGTGGCGGGTGTGCCGGTCGTGCGCGTCGGCTTCATTCGCCCCTCACCCGCGGTCACCGACCGCGTTTACCGTGCCATCGATGATGATCCACGACGGGGCAGCGAATTGGGTTCAGTTCGGCGGCGCGCGGTGGGTGCGGGTCAGTCCTTGCCCCGCGGCGGCGGCTGCACCTCGACGCCACCGGAGTCGTGTTCGGGACCGGCGGAGGGATGCTCGGCGGGCACCCGGTCGCGCGACCGGGTGCCCTCGCTGAGCCGCTCGGGATCGGGCCGATGCACGTTGCCGTGGTACGGACCGGGCTTCGGCCGGGGCTTTCCGCCCGGGAACGCCAGCCGGAAGATGCTGCGGTGCACCATCGCCCACTGCTTCGAGAAGCGGCCGGAGTTGTAGGGCAGCTCGTAGCGTTCGCAGATCTCTTTGACCTGCGGCGCGATCTCCGAGTATCGGCTGCTCGGCATGTCCGGGTAGAGGTGGTGCTCGACCTGATAGCCGAGGTTGCCGCTGATGATGTGGAACAGCGGGCTGCCGTCGATGTTGGCGGCGCCGAGCAGCTGACGCACGTACCAGCCGCCGCGCGTCTCGTCCTCGACCTCTTCCGGCGTGAAGGTGTAGGTCTGGTCCGGGAAGTGGCCGCAGAAGATGATGGCGTGCGCCCACACGTTGCGGATGACATTGGCCAGCGCGTCGGCGGCCAGGGTGCGCAGGTAGGTGCTTTCGACGCCGGGTGCGACTTTGTCGAGGAAGCCCGCGGCGGCGCCGGCGCGGCCGCCCGTGGACACCCGCCGAAGCCTCCTGGCGATGCGGGACCGCGACGGCTGTTCGAGCCGGCCGCCCAACGCCAACTGGGTGAGCCCGAACGCCCCGGCGCTGATCAACGGCCAGCCGAGGTAGTCCTTGACGATCTGCGCCCGGGCTTTGACCCCGATGCCTTTCAGGTCCTTGCGCACCTCCGACCACGGCTTCTCGCGTTTGCGGATGGCATCGATGTCCATGTCGTGGACCGCCACGCCCCACTCGAACAGCAGCGTGAGGAGCAGGTTGTAGATCGGCTGGCCCAGATACCGCGGCGCCCATTTCTGGTTGGGGTCGATCCGCATGATCTCGTAGCCGAGATCTTTGTCCTTGCCCAGGATGTTCGTGAAGGTGTGATGGATGTAGTTGTGCGAGTGCTTCCACGACTCCGCAGTCGACGCCGTGTCCCAGTCCCACACCGAGGAGTGGATGTCGGGATCGTTCATCCAATCCCACTGGCCGTGCATCACGTTGTGGCCGATCTCCATGTTCTCCAGGATCTTGGCCATGGACAGACACGCGGTGCCCAGCAGCCACGCGGTCTTCGACCGGGATGCCAGCAACAAGATCCGGCCGGCCACCACGATCTGTCGTTGCGCCGAGATGACGTTCTTGATGTAGCGGCGGTCGCGGTCGCCGAGGTCGGCGAACACTTCGTCGTGAATCGCGTCGAATTCCTTGGCAAGCTTTTCCAGTTCTTGTTCGCTCAAGCGGCCGAGCGGATTGTCAGCGGCATTCTTCACGGCAGTTGTCACGAGCCGCTCCTTTCGATCAGAGTTCGAGTTCGACGTCGCCCTCGGCGGTGTTGATGCAGATTCGGACGTCCTGTCCGGTCGGTTCGATCACGTCACCCGAGCGCAGGTCACGCAGCTTGCCCGACTTCAGCGTCCCGACGCAGGTATGGCAAATTCCGATGCGACAGCCATAGGCAAGGTTGAGACCGGCCTTCTCGCCGGCCTCGAGAATCGATGTGCCGCCGTCACATTCGACTTCCTTGTCGCTGTCGAGGAAGCAGACGACGCCGCCCTCGCCGGCGTTGGCGTCGCCGCCGATCTTCGGTTGGAACCGCTCGAAGTGCAGGCGGTCGCAGTCGCCGTGCTCTTCCCAATGTTCGATCAGAGCGTCGAGCATTTCCCCGGGACCCGAGCAGAATGCCTCGCGCTCACGCCAGTCTGGGCACGCTTCGTCCAGGTCGCCGGGCGTGAATCGGCCCTGCTCGGAGGTGAGGCGCAGATCCAGCCGCATCCCCTCGTGGCGTTTCTCGAGCTCTTCCAGCGCCGGTAGGAACATGGCCTGCTCGCGGGTCCGCGCGGAATGAATGACCAGCACGTCGCGCATTTCGTCGCGATGATCGAGGTCGCGCAGCATGCTGATGATCGGCGTGATGCCGCTGCCCGCGCTGATGAACAGCATCTTGTCCGGCAGGGGCTCGGGCAGCGTGAACACGCCTTCGATTTCGCCCAGCCGCACCAGGTCGCCCGGTTGAATCTTGTGCACGAGATACGGCGACACGGCGCCGCCGTCGACCCTCTTCGGCGTCACGCTGATCAGGCCGTCTTCCGGCCTGGGATCCGAGGTCAGCGAGTAGGCGCGCCAATGGTAGACGCCGTCGATCACCACCCCGAGCCGCACGTACTGACCGGGCTTGTGGCCGGGCCATTCGTATCCGGGGCGGATCAGGACGCTGGCCGCTTCCGAGCCCTGCGCCTCGATGCCTTCGACCTTCCCGCGCAGCTCCTTGGTGGTCCACAGCGGGTTGATCATCTCGAGGTAGTCGTCGGGCTGCAACGGGCTGAACAACCGTCGCACCGCGCGCAGGAACAACCGCCGCCCCCATGGGACGTTGGGCTCGGCGCCGCGTTCAGCCATGTCCCCTAGAGTACACAGTTGTACACCGACACCAAACATCGAATTGAATTCTGTTGTTGCACATGGTTAAACATGTGCCAAACGCGCGCATAGGCCAGACATAGCCGTTCACTGGCTGCGGTGTACTCGCGTTAGGGCTGTTGCGTCAGACACCTCTGAGGTGCCCCGGGTGCGCGATGCCCAAACGTTTGTTCGGCTGTGCAGCGGCGCCTAATGTCGGTGGGTGTGCTGATCGGCTTCCTCCTCGCGCTGGGCTGCTCGCTCTGTTACGGGACGGCGACCGTGCTGCAGGCGGCCGGAACCCGCTCGGTGGAAGCCGGCAGCGGCTCGGGTGTCGACGCCGTCCTGCTGTTGCGCGCCGTGCGGCAATGGCGCTATCTGGCCGGGGTCGGGCTCGACGTCGCCGGGTTTGCGCTCCAAGTCGCCGCGCTGCGCTTGGTGCCCATCTATGTCGTCGCGGCGGCGCTGGCCGCCTCGATCGCGGTGACCGGCGTGGTGGCCGCCTGGGTGTTGTCGGCGCGGCTGTCGCCGGCGGAATGGACGGCCGTCGGGGTGGTCTGCCTCAGCCTGGTCGCCCTCGCCCTGGCCGCCGGGCCGG
>NZ_LZLL01000233.1:0-16418 GCF_001669335.1 Mycobacterium sp. 1245852.3
CTCCGGCGATACGCTGGTGCACTCCGCGGCCAGCCTGACCACCCGGATCGACTCGATCACCGTGCAGGAGATCTTCGACTATGGGAACTACGACGACGCCGAATTCACCGGCGCAGCAATGGGTTTCGGCTCGACGCCCGATGACGATTCGCCGATGATGTTTCTGCCCGGGGTGATCGTGTCGATGTGGGGAGGTCAGGTCCGCAGCCTGGCGGACAACCTCGACATCAAGCTCGATGACGTGCGCCAGCGCTGCGAACCCTGGTACACGCGAGAACGAATCGACTGCACGATGATGACGGTCGAACCGGGGCAGATGGCCGCGGTGCGGTTCGCCACCGAGGGGGTGCGCGACGGGCGGCCGGTCATCACGCTCGAGCACGTCACCAGGCTCACCCAGGCCGCGGCGCCCGACTGGGAGTTCCCGCCCGACGGCCACACCGGGGTTCATCGGGTTGTCGTGGACGGGGAGCCGCGGGTCGAAATCAACACCCACGTGTCCCACCCGCTATTCGATTCCACTGATGCCGGCTGTATCTCGACGGCCGGCCGGGCCGTCAACGCGATCGATTGGGTATGCTGGGCGCCCCAGGGGTTGATCGGGGTGGAGGATATTCCGCTGTCGGCAACGATGCGTGGCCTGATGTGGAACGAGCACTGACCTGACGACCTCGGCCCCCGGACGCGTTGCCGGCAAACGCATCCTGATCACCGGCGCCGCGCGCGGCATGGGACGCAGCCACGCCCTGCGGCTAGCGCAGGAGGGCGCCGACCTCATCCTGCTCGACATATGCCAATCTCTGCCCGAGATCGAATATCCTTTGGCGACGAAGGACGAGTTGGCCGAAACAGTCGAACTGGTAAGGGGTTTCGGTCGCCGCTGCGTGAGCCGCATCGTCGACGTCCGAAACGAGGCGCAACTGCGGTCTGCGGTCGACGACGGCGTCGGCGAGCTCGGCGGCCTCGACGGCGCGGTGGCCAATGCCGGCGTGCTCACGGTGGCGTCCTGGGACCAGACCACCGCCGACCAGTGGCGCACGGTGGTCGACGTCAATCTCATCGGGGTGTGGAACACCTGCGCGGCCGCGATACCCCACCTGCTCGACCATGGCGGCGGCAGCCTGGTCAACGTCAGTTCCGCGGGCGCTATCAAGGGATTTCCACTGCAGACGCCCTACACGGCGGCCAAGCACGGCGTCGTCGGCCTGACGCTGGCGTTGGCCAACGAACTGGCGGCGCAGAACGTGCGCGTCAACACCGTGCTTCCCACCGGTGTTCCCACCGGGATGGTTCCACCGTCGTTCGGACCGCTCTTGGGCGAGCGACGGTCCGACCTGATCCCCATCTTCGTCAACGCGATGCCCACGCCGGCCGTCGAGCCCGTCGACGTCAGCAACGCGGTGGTGTTCCTTTTGTCGGATGAGTCCAGGTATGTGACGGGGCTGGAATTCAAGGTCGATGCGGGAGTGACCATCAACTGACGCCGCGCCGCTGCACAGCGTGTGCCCTTACCGATCCCGTCGCCAGCCCATAGGCTGGGCTGACAGATGAATAGTCGTCCGGCGGCCGGAGTTTGCGTGTTCTCGCTGCCCACGCGCGCGGTAAGGGATACAAATAGCTGAGTTCACCAAGGAGAGCCTCATGAATACGGTGCGGACGTCCGTGCTCGGGCTGACAGCTGCCGCCCTATTGGTCGGCGCGACGGTGGCCGGTTGCGGTGGCGGCAAAAGCTCGACGGGATCATCGGGTTCGGCCTCGTCGTCCGGCCCGGCCGCTTCGTCGAGCCCTTCGGCCGGCGCGGCCCCGGGCGCACCGGGAGCCCCGGTGGACTACAGCAACCTGCTGATCAAGCCCGGCGACGTGGGCCCCAACGCCACCGCCGACGGCCCGCCGAGCCAGAATCCCAGCGGCATCACCGGCGTGGGGCAGGTTTTCAAGAACCCCGACGGCAAGCGCACCATCATCGACACGATCGCGGTCTTCCCCGATGCGGCCACCGCCACCCAGACCGCGGCGAACATGCGCGACGTCGTCGGAAAGAAGGTCAACGGCCAGCAGCAGCCCATCGACGTCGGCACCAACGGGTTCATGGTGATCGGTCAGGGAACCGACCCGGCCAACCCGATGGAGATCTCCGAGGCGGTGTTCGTCGAGGGCAGGGCCATGGTCGACCTGGAGTCCGACTGTGTCGTCGGCAATCCCACGCCGGCCGATGTCATGCTCGATCTCGCCCAAAAGCAAGACGCCGCCGTCAAAGCGGGACTGCCGGCCGGCTGAGCCGCCGCTCGTTCACAGGGGCCAGCTGTCCGGCTGCAGCTCATAGCGCAGTGCGGCGGCCGGCGGCAGCGGCTGTCGTTCGTTGACTGATATCGCGTCGATGACGAGGGTGACATAGCGCCGCCAGCCGTCGCTGCCGGCATCCATGGTGGACAGCACGCTGAAGAGCATCGCGATCAGGCGAGGAAGGTCGTCGGCGACCAGGTCGGTGCGGATGCTGCCGGCTCGCTGGCCTGCGCGGGCGAGCTCGCCGAGCGCCGCGTTGAGCGACACCGAGATGTCGGAGGTTAGCGATCCGGCGCGGCGTGCGGCCGTCAGCAGGCTGTGTTCGCGCGCCCCCAGCGATATCGCCGCATCGATCAGCTGGGTGAGGCCGCGCAGCGGATCCTTCTCGAGGCGGGCGCTGTCGATCACCGGCGTGAGGTCCTCGGCGATGCTTTGATCCAGGGCGGCGCGTACCAGGTCCGCCTTTGCCGGAAATCTGCGGTACAGGGTTCGCTCACCGACGCCGGCGCGGCGCGCGACCGCTTCCACCGGGGCGTCGGGTCCCAATTCGCCGTAGACCTCGCGCGCCGCGCGCAGGATGCGCTCGACGTTGCGCGCCGCGTCGGCCCGCAACGGCCGGTCTTCAACCGCGGTCATCGTCACAGCGTAACTGACAGTTGACTGTCGGTAGCCGCCGCTTTAGGCTCGTACAACTGGCAGCCAACTGACACTTAGTGGAAAACTGGTTATGGCAATACCTTTGGAGACCGCCGAATCCCGGCCTGACGCAAGCCTTCCCGTGTTACCCGTCCCGCGGCCGTCGCACTGCCCGCTCGCGGCCCCGCCCGAGTTTGCGCAGTGGCGCGAACAGGCCGGGCTGCGACGGGCGATGTTCGGCGGCAACCCGGTCTGGGTGGTCAGCCGCTACCAGGACATCAGGGCGGCGTTGGTCGATCCGCGCTTGTCCGCGAAGACCATTCCGGACTCGATCCTGCCGACCGACGCCGACAACAACGTCGCCGTGATGTTCGCCCGGACCGACGATCCCGAGCATCATCGGTTGCGGCGCATGATGACAAGCAGCTTCACCTTCAGGCGTTGTGAATCAATGCGGCCGCACATTCAGGACATGGTCGACCACTATCTCGGCCAGATGATCGACAACGGTGCGCCGGCCGATCTGGTGCGTGAATTCGCCTTGCCCGTGCCGTCGATGGTGATCGCCCTGCTGCTCGGGGTGCCGCCCGAAGACTTGGCCATCTTCCAGCACAACACCACCAAGGGGCTTGACCAGAAGTCCACCGACGAGGAAAAGGGCCAGGCGTTCGGGGCGATGTATGCCTACATCGAGGAGCTGGTGGAACGCAAAGCGCGCGAACCCGGCGACGACTTGATCAGCCGACTGCTCACCGAATACGTGGCCACGGGCCAGCTCGACCACACCACCACGGCCATGAACAGCGTGATCATGATGCAGGCCGGCCACGAAACCACCGCCAACATGATCGCACTGGGAACCGTTGCGCTGCTGGAACATCCCGAGGTGTTCGAGCGACTCGGACAAACCGACGATCCGGCCGTCATCGCGAACGTCGTCGAAGAACTGATGCGCTATCTGTCCATCGTGCACAGCCAGGTCGACCGCGTCGCGACCGAAGATCTGGTGATCGGTGGCCAACCGATTCGCGCCGGGGAGTTCGTCCTCATGAGCCTGCTCGCCGGCAATTGGGACGCAGAATTCGTCGACCACCCCGAATCCTTCGACCCGGACCGAAACGCTCGCGGGCACTTGGGCTTCGGATATGGCGTGCATCAATGCATCGGAGCGAATTTGGCCCGCGTCGAGATGCAGGTCGCCTTCGCCACCCTGGCGCGGCGCCTGCCCGGGTTGCGACTGGCGGTGCCGCCGGAGCAGCTGAGGTTCAAAGACGCCAATATCTATGGCATGAAAGAACTTCCGGTGCGCTGGTGACGGTGTCTAACGGCGAGCTGCGCTTCGACGGCCAAGTGGCCGTGATCACCGGCGCCGCCGGCGGGCTGGGCAGGGAGTACGCCCAGCTTCTGGCCGCGCGCGGAGCCCGCGTCGTGGTCAACGACAAGGGCGGCTCGGTGACCGGGGACAGCGCGGACGACAAGGCGGCCGAGGCCGTCGCGGATGCCATTCGCGAGCAGGGTGGCGAGGCCGTCGCAGACAGCCACAGCGTGACGAGTCCGCAAGGCGCACAAGCGATCATCGACACCGCCCTGCGGGTCTGGGGGCGCCTGGACATCGTGATCAACAATGCGGGCATCGTCGGCGACGCGCCGTTCGAGGACATGACCGCCGATCGGCTCGACCCCCTGGTGGATGTCCACCTCAAGGGGGCGTTCTACGTGACGAGGCCAGCGTGGCAGGTGATGCGCGAACAGCGCTACGGACGGGTGCTCAACACCTGCTCGGCCGCGGGAATCCTTGGCGCCGAACGGATGAGCAACTACGGCGCGGCCAAGGCGGGTTTGCTGGGCTTGACGCGTGTGCTGGCCGCCGAAGGAGCCGCATACGGCATCAAGGTCAATGCCATCGCTCCCATCGCGTACACCCGGATGCTGACGCATTCGCTCGACGAGGCGACCGGCCGGCAAGCCGTCGAACACGATGCGGCATCGCAGGCGGTATTGGATGACCTTGTGGGCCAATACCTTCAGAAACTGGACCCCGCGCAGGTCGCTCCGGTGGCCGCCTTCCTTTCCCACCGGGATTGCCCGGTGTCCGGTGAAATCTACACGGTGGGCGCGGGACACGTCGCGCGGTTCTTCATCGGCAGGACACGGGGTTGCTACCGACCCGGGCTGTCGATCGAGGACGTCCGCGACCACCTGGACGAGATTCGCGACGAAGCCGGCTACACCGTGCCGGGCGGGCCCGGTGACGAAATGAGCGAGCTTTTCGCGACCATCATCGGCAGCCTCAGCAGCTGAAGGCCGCGCCGACACCGTCCGGCGGCGGGGCCGATTTCAGGCAGCCGTACGGCACGATGCCGGCGGGGCTGAACTTGGCCGCCGACTGGTGCGCATAGTTCACGCAGTACAGGCCGGTCTGCTCGGCGCGGCACCGGTAGTCACCGAACGACAGCGAATCCCCGTTCGCCAGTTCCGGCCCGTTGCCGTTCAGGAATGGGCCGGGATCGGCACGGGCGGATCCGACCTGCAGGTTCACCCCGTCGAAGCTGATCCAACCGCCTTGCCACTGGCCATAGGCCGTCGCGGGAGCCGGCGGTGGATTGGTCAGATTCACCAGGCAGGCCAGTGCGCCGCCGGTGTGCTTGGCATCCGTCATGCAGGAGACCTTGCCGGCCACCGCGGCCAGCGCGATGTCGTCGCCCAGGGGCGTGGTGGCCCCGTCGCGGCTGGCGGTGTGAAAGCGGCCGGGATCGGCGGGATGGCCGGCCTCTATCCAGGCGATGACGTCGGAGATCGCGGTGCCGGCGCCGGGCGCCCCGGTGGGTCCGGGCGCTTTGCTTCCCGGTGCGCCGGCGCCGGTGGATGTCTGGGCGGTGCTCGGGGTCGGCGCTGATTGGCCGCCCGTGGTGTGGGAGCACCCGGCGACCAGTAGTGCCGCGGCGATCATCGCAGCTTTCCGCATTCAGTCAGGCTAACCGCCGCGCCGGGCAATTAAGGCGCTGCGCGCGCGTTACAGCCGTCATGTCGGTTACCGTCGGGTTATGCATGACCGGACTGTCCGCGCACGCACGGCCATCGGCACCGTCGAAGGCTTCACCCGCGACGGGGTCAATCGGTGGCGGTCGATCCCGTATGCCCGCCCACCGGTGGGCAGGCTGCGCTTCCGGGCGCCGCAGCCGGCCCAGCCGTGGTCCGGTGTTCGACACTGCCACGGCTTCGGCAATTGCGCGCCCCAGCAGCGCCGTTACACCCTGCTCGGCATGTCGGGTCTGGGCGGCCGCTATCAGCCGATGAGCGAGGACTGCCTCACCCTCAACGTCGTGGCGCCCGAGGGTGACGCCGAGGGGCCGCTGCCCGTCATGGTGTTCATCCACGGCGGCGGCTACTTCCTGGGCAGCTCGGCGACACCGCTGTACGACGGCGCGGCCCTGGCCCGCCGGGGATGCGTCTACGTGTCGGTGAACTACCGCCTGGGCGCGCTGGGGTGCGTGGACTTTTCGTCGTTGTCGACGCCCGAGATCACCATCGACAGCAACCTGTATCTGCGCGATCTGGTGCTGGCGCTGCAGTGGGTTCGTGACAACATCGCGGGATTCGGCGGTGATCCCGACAATGTCACCATCTTCGGCGAGAGCGCGGGAGCGTGCATCACCGCATCGCTGCTGGCGGTGCCCGCCGCCGAAGGCCTGTTCGCCCGGGCGATATCGGAGAGCCCGGCGTCGGGTCTGGTGCGGTCGAAAGAGGTCGCCGCGGAGTTCGCGAACCGCTTCGCCAACCTGCTGGGGGTGCGCAAGCAGGATGCCGCCAACGCGCTGATGCAGGCGTCCGCCGCGCAGCTGGTGGAAACCCAACACCGGTTGATCGACGAAGGCATGCAGAACAGGCTGGGCGCCTTCCCAATTGGGCCGGTCTTCGGTGACGACATCCTGCCATTGGATCCGGTCGAGGCGATGCGGCGCGGTGAGGCCCACCGGGTACCGCTGATCGTGGGCACGAATGCCGAAGAGGGCCGGTTGTTCACCCGATTCCTGGCGATGTTGCCGACCAACGAGTCGATGGTCGAAGAGCTGCTGGCCGAGGCGGAACCCGCTATCCGCGAACGCATTACCGCCGCATATCCCAATTATCCCGAGCGGGCGGCCTGCATCCAGCTCGGCGGTGACTTCGCCTTCGCCTCGGCGGCCTGGCAGATCGCGGAGGCCCACGGCGCGCACGCGCCGACCTACCTCTACCGGTACGACTACGCGCCGCGCACGCTGCGCTGGTCGGGCTTCGGGGCCACCCACGCCACCGAGTTGCTCGCCGTTTTCGACGTGTATCGCACCAGATTCGGCGCGTTGCTGACCGCGGCGGCGGACCGGCGGGCCGCGTTGCGGGTCAGCAATCAAGTGCAACGGCGCTGGCGCGCCTTCAGCCGGACCGGCGTGCCGGGGGAGGACTGGCCCCTCTACACCGCCGAGGATCGTGCCGTGATGGTCTTCGACCGCAAGTCCCGCGTCGAGTTCGATCCACACCCGCATCGCCGAATGGCCTGGGACGGCTTCTCACTGGCGCATTGACCTGGCACGCTAACCCTCATGCATGCCGAGACCGAGCAAGTCATCGAACGACCCAGTGACCTCACCGCCGCCTGGCTGGCCGCGGTCATCGGCACCGGACCCATCGCCGACTTCGCGGTGGAGCGCATCGGCACCGGCCAGATGAGCGAGTGCTACCGGGTCCGGCTCAGCTATGCCGACGCCGGGGGCGGACCCGAGTCGGTGGTGCTGAAGGTCGCGGCCACCGATCCGGTGAGCCGCCAAACCGGGCTGGCGCTGGGGCTTTACGAGCGGGAGGTGCGTTTCTACGGCGACATCGCGCCGCGTCTGGGCGGGCCCATCGCGCCCTGCTACCACGCGGCGGTCGACACCTCCACGGGCGTTTTCGATCTGCTGCTGGGTGACGCGGGGCCGGCCGTCGTCGGTGACGAAATCGCCGGAGCCACAGTCGAACAGGCCCGCCTCGGCGTCGTCGAGCTGGGACGCCTGCACGGCCCGCTGCTCGGCGACGTTTCGCTGGCCGAGGCGCCGTGGCTCAACCGCGACGCGCCGCTGAACCAGGCCATGATCACCCCGCTGTACGCGGGTTTCGTCGACCGCTACGGCGACCAGATCGCACCGGAGCACCGCGTGGTGTGCGAACGCCTGGTGGCCGCGTTCGACGGCTACCTTGCCCAGGAAGCGGAGGCGTCCGAGCGGGGCCGCGTGCAGGGCCTGGTGCATGGCGACTATCGCCTGGACAACATGCTGTTCGGTACCGAGGGCGCCGAGCGCGCGCTGACGGTGGTCGATTGGCAAACCGTGTCGTGGGGTCCGGCGCTGACCGATCTGGCCTACTTCCTCGGTTGCGCGTTGTCCACCGAGGATCGCCGCCAGCACTACGACGCGCTGCTGCGCGCCTATCACGAGGCGCTGGGACCTGCGGCACCCCTGACTCTGGCCGACGTCGCCGACGGTGTGCGCAGGCAGAGCTTTTTCGGGGTGATGATGGCGATCGTCTCCTCGATGCTGGTCGAGCGCACCGACCGCGGCGATCAGATGTTCATGACGATGCTGCGGCGGCACTGCGACCACGTCCTGGACACGGACGCGCTGTCGACGCTGCCCGTCGCGGCGACCCCCGAGCCGTTGCAGCCGGCCGTCGAGGACGAACTGGCCCACGAGCCCACCGCCGAACCGCTGTGGAGTGAGAGTTGGTACGCCGACTTCGCCGACGCGGCACAGGGATTGGGTGGCTGGTTCCGGCTCGGGCGGGTGGCCAACGAACAGACCGCGTGGGTGCACGTGTTGTTGTGCGGCCCCGACATGCCGACCGTCGCCGTCGACGCGCAAGTGCCGCTGCCGTCGGATCCGTGGTCGGTGCGGACCGACGACTTAGAGCTCGCGCATTCCGCCGACGCGCCCCTGCAAAGCTATCGCGTCGACGTACGGGCGCGGGCCCGGTCTTACTCCGATCCGTCGGCGTTGCTGCGCGGCGAGCCCGGCGAACCCGTCGAGATGAGCGTGAACCTGGTGTGGGCCACCGACGGCACCCCGTACAAGTACGCCGTGACGACGCGTTATGAGATCCCGTGCACCGTCTCGGGCAGCGTCAGCGTCGGTGACACCAGCTACCGTGTGAAGTCCGTTGCGGGCCAACGGGATCACTCGTGGGGTGTGCGCGATTGGTGGGGCATGGATTGGATCTGGAGCGCGCTGCACCTGGACGACGGCACCCATTTGCACGGCGTGAACATCCGGATCCCCGGGGCGCCCGCGTTCAGCATCGGCTATGCGCAGGGCGCCGACGGCAAGGTGACCGAGTTGCAGACCGTCGACTCGCGAGAGTCCTTCGCCGACAACGGGTTACCGCTTGAGGCGACGCTGGCGTTGGAGCCGGCGCAGATCACCGCGAACGCGCGCGTGCGCGGCCAGGCGCCGGTCCGGCTCATGGCACGCGACGGGCGGGTCAGCCAGTTCCCCCGCGTGTGGGCCACGATCAGCACGGCCGACGGGCGCAGCGGTGCCGGTTGGCTGGAATGGAACCGCAACCTCGGCGAACAGACTTAGGTGAGCGGATCGGCCCCCGTTGTCGTGATGGGCGTCTCGGGATCGGGCAAATCGACGGTGGGGGCGGCGCTCGCGCGGCGCCTGCGGGTCCCGTTCGTCGACGCCGACACCCTGCACCCGCCCGCCAACATCGCCAAGATGGCCGCCGGTGAACCGCTCGACGACGACGACCGCTATCCCTGGCTGGAGCAGGTCGGCGAATGGTTGGCCGCCCATCGCGAGGGCGCGGTCGTGAGTTGTTCGGCGCTGAAAAGGGCCTACCGCGACCAGTTGCGCGCCCACTGTCCGGGCGTGCGGTTCCTGCACTTGTCGGGCTCGGCGGAGCTGATCGGAGCCCGGCTGGCAACGCGGACCGATCACTTCATGCCTGCCGCGCTGCTGCGCTCGCAACTGGACGCCCTGGAGCCGCTCGGTCCCGATGAGGTCGGCATGACCGTCGACGTCGGGCCCGACGTCGACGCGATCGTGGACACCGTCGTGCGGGCCCGCCCATAGCCGCGGCCGCACGGCGCGGTGTAGCATTGTGCTACACGTCGTAACGTAGTGCTGCATGGGAGGAAGCCGTGGCTGAGGCCGTCGATCGTGTCACCCGCGTCGCGTCCGACCTGATGGACAGCGCGGCGGCTGAGGGCGCCCGGCAGAGTCGCTCGGCCAAGCAGCAACTCGACCACTGGGCACGGGTGGGGCGGGCGGTATCCAGTCAGCACACCGCCTCGCGGCGGCGGGTGGAAGCCGCGCTCGCCGGCCAGCTGCCGACCGGCGAACTCACCGTCGAGGAGGGCGTGGTATTCAACGCCGAGATCTCCGCGGCCATCGAGGAAAGCCTGGCGCGCACCAACTACGGGGCCACGCTGGCCGGGCAGGGGGTCACCACCGTGGCCCTCAACGACGACGGCGAAATCGTCGAGCATCGCCCCGACGGCGCCGCCGTGGTGCTCGGAGGCACCCGCTGATCCGGCACTCATCAGCGTTTCGGCGGTCCGATGGACCGACTTGACCTGGTGGTCGGGCCGAACGGTGCCGGTAAGTCGACCTTCATCGCGCTCACCCTGGCGCCGCTGCTGCCGGGCAGTCTCGTGGTCAATGCCGACGAAATCGCACGGCAGCGGTGGCCGGAGGATCCGGCATCGCACTCGTACGACGCCGCGCGCATCGCCGCCGACACCCGCGCCAAGCTGATCGAGCTGGGCCGGTCGTTCGTCGCCGAGACCGTGTTCTCCCACCCCTCCAAGCTCGACCTCGTCAAGGCGGCCCGCAGCGCGGGCTTCACCGTCGTCCTGCACGTGCTGATCATCCCGGAAGACCTTGCGGTCCAACGTGTTCGATACCGGGTGCAAGCCGGCGGCCATGACGTTCCGGAAGCCAAGATCCGGCAGCGCCATCGCCGGCTGTGGGTGCCGGTCGCCGAGGCGATCGCCTTGTCCGACCTCGCGACGGTCTACGACAACAGCCGCCTGCGCGGCCCGCGCATCGTCGCGCGACTCAGCGGCGGCCTGACCGTCGGCGCACCCGACTGGCCCACCTGGGCACCGGAAATCCTGCGGGCTCGCTGGACCCACTGACTTGCGGCGTTACGCGGACAGCGGCGCGCCCGGTTACCAGGGCAGCTTGCGGCGGCCGGTGTCGACCTGACCGCCGACCCGCTCGCGGGCGGTGTCGGCCAAGTCGGCGCCGCGCTGCCGCGCGGTTTCGGCGAACTCCTCGCCGCGCGCCCGCGCCGTGCTGGCCAGCTTCTCGCTGCGCTTGCGTGCCTTCTTGGCCAGCTTCTCGCTGCGCTTGCGCGCCTTCTTGGCCAGCGGCGCGGCCCGGTCGGCCGCCTCGTCGGCGAGTTCCTCGCTGCGCTTGCGTGCCTTCTCCGCCAGGTACGCGGCGCGGTCGGCGGCCTCGTCGGCCCATTCCTCGCTGCGCTTGCGGGCCTTCTTGGCCAGCGGTTTACTGCGCTCGGCCGCGGTGCTGGCCAATTCGCGGCCGCGTTCGAGCGCGGCTTCGGCGTAGGGCGCGCCGCGCTCGGCCGCGGTGCTGGCCAATTCGCGGCCGCGTTCGAGTGCCGCTTCGGCGTAGGGCGCGCCGCGCTCGGCTGCCGTGCTGGCCAGCTCGCGGCCCCGTTCGGCGCCGATCTGCAGGCCGTGCGCGATGCGATCACCCAGTTCGGAGAAATCGGCATCGAAGCCCGAATCGTCCGATCCGGGCCACGCCGAGGACACCCGCTCGGAGAGCCGTTCCGCCGCTCGACGGCCACGCCACCCGAGGGAGGGCTTGCCGGCGGTGTCGGCCGACGCGATCAACAATCCGCCCAGCAGGCTGAGGTCGGTGAGGAATTGCTGGCGTTTCTGGGCTTTGGCCACCGGGTCGCTTTCGTTCCAGAACGAGTGTGTCCCAAGGTTGGCCGGTAACACCGTCACCGCGAGAGCGGCCGATGCGATCCGGGGGAGTTTGCCGGTGGCGAGCAGCAGGCCGCCGCCGATCTGAACGGCAGCGGTGATCTGCGCGACCGTCTCGGGGTCGCTGGGGATGCTGCTACTCACCGATTCCGGCAATGCCTGCAGGCCGTCCACCGCCGGCGCCGCGGCCTCCGCCGCGGATTTGGGGTTCAGCAGTGAATTGACTCCTTGCCCGATGAATGCCACTGATAACAGGGGTCGCGCGATTCTCCTGAGCACCATGGCCCGTGTATTACCCGGCTGCTTGTCGAGCAAACCGCCACCCCGATAACCCCAGCTAGAGCCGCGTAGCGTCGCACACCGATAGGGTGGAGCGCGTGCGAGCGTTGATCGTCGTCGACGTGCAAAACGACTTCTGCGAGGGCGGCTCGGTGCCCACCGCCGACGGCGCCGCCGTGGCGTCCGCGATCAACGCCTATCTGTCCGGTGAGCCGGGCTACCGGTACGTCGTCGCGACGCAGGATTTCCACATCGACCCGGGTGACCATTTTTCCGACCACCCGGATTTTTCATCGTCCTGGCCGGTGCACTGCGTCGCCGGAAGCGCCGGCGCGAATCTTCGCTCGGAGCTGGACATCCGGCGCGTCGACGCCGTCTTCCGCAAGGGCGCGTACGCCGCGGCGTACAGCGGTTTCGAGGGCGTCGATGACGACGGCACCCCGCTACTGCAGTGGCTGCGCCGGCGGGGGGTCGACGAGGTCGACGTGGTCGGCATCGCCACCGACTTCTGCGTCCGGCGGACCGCCGAGGACGCCGCGGCGGCGGGCCTGACCACCAGGGTGCTGGTCAACCTGACCGCGGCCGTCGATTCGGCGGCCGAAGCGCTGGCCGAAATGCGGTCCGCCGGCATCGAGATGGTTGGGGAACCGTAATGGTGGTGCCACTGGATCGACAGCAGCTGCTCGCCGCCGTGGAGCGCTCGCCGCAGGCGGCCGCCGCGCACGACCGCACCGGGTGGGTGGGGCTGTTCACCGGTGACGGCCGCGTCGAGGATCCGGTCGGCTCCCGACCGCACGTGGGGCACGAGCAAATCGGGCGCTTCTATGACACCTTCATCGGCCCCCGTGACATCAAGTTCCATCGCGACCTCGACCTCGTGGTCGGCACGACGGTGCTGCGTGACCTCGAGCTCGAGGTGACGATGGGCTCGGCCGTGACGATGTTCATTCCGGCGTTTCTGCGTTATGACCTCCGAGAAGCCAACGGCGAGTGGAAGATTGGCCATCTGCGGGCCTATTGGGAGCTGCCCGCCATGATGCTGCAGTTCCTGCGCACCGGCCCCGGCGCCCTGCGGCCCGCACTGAACCTGTCCACGGCGCTGGTGCGCAACCAAGGCTGGGGCGGGGCCGCCGGCTTCATGACCGGATTCCGCCGAGTCGGGGCACGCCACCAGCGGCTGGTGACGACGTTCCTGGAGGCCGCGGGGCGCCACGACACGTCCGCCGCCGCGCGGATGCTGTCGTCAGATGCCGCAATAACTTTGGGTGATCACGACCCGCTCGACCTGGCCGAGCTGGCCGAGCAGCTGGACGCTGCCGGCACAACTAGGACGAGCAGCGCGGGCCGCACCGTCGCGGTGTCACTCAACTCGGGTCACGGGCGCGCCATTGTGTTCGCCGATGTGGCTTGGCGTGGCGCCGCGATCAGCCGGATCCGCTACTTTCCCGCCTGACCTCGTCAGGCCTGTGTCTCAGCGGAGCACCATCAGCACCAGCGATGCACCGGCCAGGCACAGGTACGCACCGGGAAACGCGATGTTGTACAAAACGTGGGCCCTCAGATGCGTCGCCACGGCGCCGACGAAAAACAGCACCAGGCCCGCGGCGGCCGCGATACCCAATTCGCGCAGGCCCAGCAGTCCGAGGACGATCCCGGCGGCCCCGGCCAGCTTCAGCGCGCCAAGCGCCGGCAACCATGACCGCGGCACCCCGACCTCGGCAGAATTCGCCAGAACGAATCGCGCCGGAACGAAGTCGGCGATGGCGATCGCCGCGGTGATGACGGCGGTGGTCAGCGTGACGGCGACAAGTGCGGTGTTCATCTCCGATCAATCCCTTGTCGCGCAGCGATTTCCGCAGCGGCGGGTCGAATGCGGGCAGTGCGCACCGTGGCGCACAATCGGTAGGGTCATGGTGCTTGTCTCCTTCGCCAGTGGAAGTCCGTCGGACGCGGTCAACTTCTTGACGGCTTTCGCGCGGAAAAGGTGACCCATGGGCGCAACAAAGGATTTGGCGGATCTGGCGCGGCGTTTCGACGCCGATCGGCGTCACCTGAGGTCGGTCGCGTTCCAGCTGCTGGGTTCGGTGCCCGACGCCGACGACGCGGTCCAGTCGGCGTGGCTCAAGGCCAGCCGCGCGGACTTCGGCGGTGTCGACAACCTCACCGGCTGGTTCACGACGATCACCGCGCGCGAGGCGTTCGACCAACTTCGGCTGCGCAAGCGCCGCGCCGAGCAACCGCTGGCCGAAACCGACGAATTGGACCGGCTGGTGCGGGCGGCGTCGGCGCCGGCCGACGAGGACGCGCTGCTCGCGGAGTCGGTGAGCGGCGCGCTGCTCGTCGTGCTCGACCGGCTTTCCCCGGCGCAGCGGGTGGCGTTCGTGCTGCACGACGTCTTCGCCATGCCTTTCGAGCAGATCGCCGCGGTGATGAATCGGTCGCCGGACGCCACGAAGAAGCTGGCCAGCAGGGCCCGCGGGCGACTGCACGCCGATCCGGCCGATCGCCCCCGCCGCACGGGCGACCACCTGAAGGTGGTCGAGGCGTTTCTGGCGGCCTCGCGCGGTGGTGACATCGCCGGCCTGCTCGAGCTGCTGGCTCCAGACGTGGTGCGCACGGTCGATCCGGCCCTGGTCCCGGCCGACGTGCCCACTACGGTCCGCGGTGCCGACGAGGTCGCCGGGGAGACTCGGCGGTTCGCTGCGCGGGCGCGCGCCGGTGCTGTCATGCTCATCGACGGGGCGCCGGGCATCGTGTTAGCCGCTCGCGGTCGCGCTCAGGTCCTGCTGGTGATCGGCATCGGCGCCGACGGTCGCATCCATACGATCGACATCACCGGCGATGCCGAGCGAATCCGCCGGGCGACGCTGACGCTGCCCCGGTGGCCGGTCCAGGAACCTCACAACCACATCGGGTACCAAGGACGTCAGACACAGTCGGCCGCAAAGGCGGCCGCGGGGCAAGACCGGGAGGGCCATGCTCGATAAGCCGTTCGGACGGCGTGAGCTGCTCCGGGCCGCCGGCGCGCTTTCCGCGGCGGCGCTGGCGCCGTGGTCGGCGGGGTGTGCTCCGGAGGACGACGCGCTCACCTTCTTCTTCGCGGCCAACCCGGACGAGCGTGACGCCAGGATGCGCATCGTCGACGAGTTCGCGCGCCGCCACCCCGATATCAAGGTGCGGCCCGTGCTGTCCGGACCCGGTGTCATGCAACAGCTTTCGACATTCTGTGTCGGCGGCAAATGCCCCGATGTGCTGATGACCTGGGAACTGTCTTACGCCGAACTCGCCGACCGCGGTGTGCTACTGGACATGAACACGCTGCTGGCGCGCGACAAACCCTTTGCCGACCAGCTCAAGGCGGACAGCATCCCGGAGTTGTACGAAACCTTCACATTCAACGGAAAACAGTACGCACTTCCCGAACAGTGGTCGGGCAACTACCTGTTCTACAACAAACGGCTTTTCGCCGAAGCCGGCGTGCCGGAGCCCCCCAAGACGTGGGAACAGCCCTGGGATTTCACCGAATTCCTGGACACCACGCGCGCCCTGACCAAGCGCGATGCATCCGGCCGGGCCGCGCAGTACGGCTTCGTCAACACCTGGGGTGCCTACCACTCGGCCGGACTGTTCGCGATGAACAACGGTGTGGCGTGGTCAGACCCGCGGTCGAATCCGACCCACTTCAACTTCGACAATGCGGCGTTTCACGAAGCTGTGCAGTTCTACGCCGATCTGGCCAACAAATACCGGGTGGCGCCCAACGCATCGGAGACGCAGTCGATGTCGACGCCCAACTTGTTCGCCGTGGGCCGGGCGGCGATCGCGCTCGGTGGCCACTGGCGCTACCAGACCTACATCCGCGCCGAGGGCCTGGATTTCGACGTCGCCCCGTTGCCGGTCGGCCCGGCGCTGGGAAAGGGGCATGCCGCATGTTCAGATATCGGCGCCACCGGATTGGCCATCTCGGCCAGCAGCCCGCGCAAGGAGCAGGCATGGGAGTTCGTGAAGTTCGCGACGGGGCCCGTTGGCCAGGCGCTGATCGGTGAATCCTGTCTGTTTGTTCCCGTGCTGCGCTCAGCGCTGCGATCGCAGGGATTCGCCAAGGCCCATCGACGGTTGGGCAATCTGAGTGTGCTCACCGAAGGCCCGGCTTTTTCGCAGGGGCTGCCCATCACGCCGGCTTGGGAGAAGGTCAATGCCTTGATGGACCGCAACTTTGGTCCAGTGCTGCGAGGCCGCCAGCCGGCGA
>NZ_LZLL01000234.1:0-964 GCF_001669335.1 Mycobacterium sp. 1245852.3
CCCCCGGCCGCCGCGCCCTCGCAGGCCGCATCGGCGCCCAAGCCCGCCGGCCCGGCGGGCGCGGCCCCCGGCGCACCCAAGCCCAAGCCGGCGGGACCCGGTCCGGCCAACTAGAGGTCGCCGCCGAATGACCCCGTCGCAGACGCATACACTCGGCGGTGATGTCCAGCAATGACCCCTCCGATTCAGCAGCCGGCCTGACCGCGGCTATCCGCACCGCCCTGGGCAAGGTGATCGATCCCGAACTGCGGCGTCCGATCACCGAACTCGGGATGGTCAAGAGCATCGACACCGAGCCCGACGGGACGGTGCACGTCGGGATCTACCTGACCACCGCCAGCTGCCCGAAGAAGACCGAGATCAGCGACCGCGTCAGCCAGGCGGTCGCCGACGTCCCGGGCACCGGCGCGGTCAAGGTCACCTTGGACGTGATGAACGACGAGCAGCGCACCGAGTTGCGCAAGCAGCTGCGCGGCGATGCCCGCGAGCCCGTTATCCCGTTCGCACAACCGAATTCGCTGACCCGGGTCTACGCCGTCGCGTCCGGAAAGGGCGGCGTCGGCAAGTCCACCGTCACGGTCAACCTGGCGGCGGCGATGGCGGCCCGCGGCCTGTCGGTCGGTGTGCTGGACGCCGACATCCACGGCCATTCGATCCCCCGGATGATGGGCACCACCGACCGGCCCACCCAGGTCGAGTCGATGATCCTGCCGCCCATCGCGCACGAGGTGCGGGTCATCTCCATCGCCCAGTTCACCGAGGGCAACACCCCGGTGGTGTGGCGCGGGCCGATGCTGCACCGGGCGCTGCAGCAGTTTTTGGCCGACGTGTACTGGGGTGACCTGGACGTGCTGCTGCTCGACCTGCCGCCGGGCACCGGCGACATCGCCATCTCGGTGGCGCAGCTGATTCCCAACGCCGAGATCTTGGTGGTGACGACGCCGCAGCTGGCCGCGGCCGAGGT
>NZ_LZLL01000235.1:0-1430 GCF_001669335.1 Mycobacterium sp. 1245852.3
GCTGTCGAACAGCTGGTCATGCCCGGTGATGCGGTGAATCTCGTTGAGCGCCAGGTGCTGGTGCTCGAGGGTGTCGTTGTGGGCACGTTGCAGCTGGCCCAGCAAGTCGGCGACGGTACTCGCCGCGGTGACGCGCGCGCGCACCGGCACGGTGTTGATCAGCAGGCCCACCATGGATTCCGCGCCGGGCAGATCGGCCGGGCGGCCCGAGACGGCGGTGCCGAAGGCGACGTCGCGTTGACCGGTCTGCCACATCAGCAGCTGCGCCCACGCCGCCTGCAGCACGGTGTTGACGGTGGTGCGGCAGGAGCGCGCGAGTTCGCCTAGAGCACTGGTGGTTTCGGCCGTCAATTGCAGGGTCGCCACGGCGCGCGGGCCCAGCCCGATTCGGCCCGCCGGGCCCACCATGGTGGGGGTGTCAAAACCGTCGAGCGCAGCGCGCCAGGCCTGGCGGGCGGCGGCGACGTCCCGATCGGCCAGCCAGGTGACGAACCCGCGGTACGGCAGCGCAGTCGGCAATCGCGAGCCGTAGTAGCAGGCGAAGATCTCTTGCAGCAGGATCGGAAGCGACCAGCCGTCCATCACGATGTGGTGGACGGTGACGAGGAACCGGTGTTCGTGATCCGCGGTGCGGATCAGCGCGGCCCGCAACGGCGGATCCGCACCGAGCTTTCGCGCCGCGACCCGCTCGGCGGTGCAGAGCCGCTGGACCTGTTCCTCGACGTCGCCGCCCCGGATCTCGACATGCTGATAGGCGAGGTCGGCAGCGCCGGGGATGATCTGCACGGGATCGCCGAAGTCCGAACAGAATCGGGCGGCCAGGTTGGGGTGGCGGGTGACGACGGTATCCAGGGCGCGCTGCAGTCGGTGCGAATCGAGGGCGCCGCGTAGCGTGATGTTCAGCTGGACGGCGTACACGTCGGCGTCACCCTGGCCGGCGGTCGCATGGAACAGCAGTCCCTGCTGCAGCGGGGTCAGCGGCAGGATATCGGCGACGTCGTATTGCCGCTCGAGTTGGTCGATCTGCTGCTGACTGAGCCTGGCGGGGGCGATGTCCGACGGGGTCAAGCCGCCGACGCCGCGCCGGACCAGGGCGCAGATGCCGGCCAGTGCCTCAAACCACAACCGGCTCAGTCGCTTTGCCTCACCACGCGTCAGCGCCGAGGGTGCCCACGTCCAGTTCGCCAGCAACTCGGGACCGTCGTCGGTCTCCATGGTGCCCGCATTGAGCTCCAGCGTGTGCGGCAACGGCAGCGCCAGCGTCGCGGCCGCCGCACTCAACGACGGACTGTTCGGGCTCGGCCGCCACAACTCGTCGGACAACCCGGCGGTTCCACCGCCGAGGCGACCCAGATAGTTGAACCCGATGTCCGGATCCGAACCAGCCAGTGCCACTTCGGGATTCAGGTAGCGCAACAGCCCGTAGGTCA
>NZ_LZLL01000236.1:0-1800 GCF_001669335.1 Mycobacterium sp. 1245852.3
CGACGCGGTGATCGGCCATTCGCAAGGCGAGATCGCGGCCGCCTACGTCGCCGGCGCGCTGGCGCTGCGCGACGCCGCCCGGGTGGTCACGTTGCGCAGCAAGCTGCTGACGTCACTGGCCGGCCCCGGCGGCATGCTGTCCATCGCCTGCAGCACCGAACGGGCGCGGGAGCTGTTGGCGCCGTACGGGAACCGAGTCAGCATCGCCGCCGTCAACGGCCGCTCGGCCGTCGTGGTGTCGGGCGAGGTGGCCGCGCTCGACGAGCTCGTCGGCTTCTGCGCCGACCTCGAGCTGCGGACCCGGCGCATCGACGTGGACTACGCCTCGCATTCGGTTGAGGTCGAGGCGATCCGCACCGACCTCGCCGAGGTGCTGTCCGGCATCGAACCGCGCTCCACGCGCATCGCGTTCTTCTCCACCGTGACCGGAAACCGCTTGGACACAGCCGGATTGGACGCCGAGTACTGGTACCGCAACATCCGGCAGACCGTGCAGTTCGACCAGGCGGTCCGCAGCGCCTGCGAACACGGCTACCGCACATTCATCGAATCCAGTCCACACCCCGCCTTGGTCGCCGGCATCGAAGACACCGCCAACGACAGCCTGCCGGGTGACACCGAGGCCATCGTCGTCCCCACCCTGGGCCGCGAGGACGGGGGACTCGAGCGATTCCTGAAAGCGGCCGCCACCGCGTTCGTCGCGGGGGTCAGCGTGCAGTGGCGCGGCGCGCTGGACGGCGCGGGCTTCGTCGAGCTACCGACGTATGCCTTTGATCGGCGGCGTTTTTGGCTCTCCGGGGAAGGCATCTCGGCGGACGCGTCGGGCTTGGGGCTCGGCACCAGCGGGCACCCCCTGTTGACCGCGGTCGTCGAGCTGCCGGCCTCGGGCGGGGTCGTCCTGACGGGCCGTTTGTCGCCGGGTCTGCAGGGCTGGCTGACCGATCACGCCGTGTCCGGCACGGTCGTGTTCCCCGGATCCGGCTTCGTGGAGCTGGCGATTCGCGCCGGCGACGAAGTCGGCTGCTCGACGGTCGACGAACTCACGCTGCAGGCGCCGTTGATGTTGCCCGCCAAGGATTCCGGGTCGGGCTCGGTCGCCGTGCAGGTGGTGGTGGGTCCCGCCGAAGAGTTCGGTCAGCGCGCCGTGTCGATCTTCTCGCGCCCCGACACCGGCTCGGGCTGGGTGTGCCACGCCGAAGGAACGCTGAGCCCCGGCTCGGTCGAGCCGGGTGCGGACCTGTCGGCCTGGCCGCCGGCGGGAGCCGTCAAGGTCGACGCGGCCGACGGCTACGAGCAGTTGGCGGCGCGCGGCTATGGCTACGGCCCGGCCTTCCAGGGCCTGACCGCGACGTGGGTCCGCGACGACGAGGTGTTCGCCGAGGTGCGTCTGCCCGACGCCGCCGGCGGCGTCAACGGGTTCGGCGTCCACCCGGCCTTGCTGGATGCGGCCATGCACGCACTGGTGGTCAGTCACCAGATAGCCGGCCAGACCGACGAAGTGGTGTTGCCGTTCTCCTGGCAGGGCGTGTCGTTGCATGCGGCGGGGGCGTCCGCGGTGCGCGTGCGCATCGCCCCGGCATCGGCGCCGGAGTCCGCTTCGACCCTGTCCAGGGCGGTCTCGATCGAGCTGGCCGACGGATTGGGCTTGCCGGTGCTGTCGGTGCGCGCGATGGTCGCGCGTCCGGTGAGCGAGCGGCAGCTGCGCGCGGCCGTGTCGTCCTCGGGGCCGGACCGGCTGTTCGAGGCGGTGTGGTCACCCGCCGCAACCACGACCGGTGACGCCGAGCCGCCGGTGCACGA
>NZ_LZLL01000237.1:0-730 GCF_001669335.1 Mycobacterium sp. 1245852.3
GGTTATCACCGATCCCGACGCCGTGCTGGCCTCCAACACCTCCAGCATCCCGATCATGAAGATCGCCGCGGCCACCAAGAACCCGCAGCGCGTGCTCGGTCTGCACTTCTTCAACCCCGTTCCGGTGCTGCCGCTGGTCGAGTTGGTCAGCACGCTGGTCACCGACGAGGCCGCCGCCGCGCGCACCGAGGAGTTCGCGAGCGCGGTCCTGGGCAAGCAGGTGGTGCGCTGCTCCGACCGGTCCGGCTTCGTGGTGAACGCGCTGCTGGTGCCGTACCTGCTGTCGGCAATCCGCATGGTGGAAGCCGGTTTTGCCACCGTCGAAGACGTCGACAAGGCCGTGGTGGCCGGCTTGTCGCATCCGATGGGCCCCCTGCGGCTGTCCGACCTGGTCGGCCTGGACACGTTGAAGCTGATCGCGGACAAGATGTTCGAGGAGTTCAAGGAACCGCAGTATGCCCCGCCGCCGCTGTTGCTGCGCATGGTGGAGGCGGGCCGGCTCGGTAAGAAGACGGGCCGGGGCTTCTACTCCTACTGAGCGACGCTAACGACTCACCGGTGCCCGGATCGCCGGTCGTTGACCGGTCGGTTAGTATGCTCGCGTTGAATAGGACGAAAGGTTTTGTAGCGAGCATGACGAAATTGGAACCGTATTACGAGGAATCGCAGTCTATTTACGATGTCTCGAATGAATTTTTCGCATTATTCTTAGACGCGACGATGGGCTACA
>NZ_LZLL01000238.1:0-3129 GCF_001669335.1 Mycobacterium sp. 1245852.3
GGGACGCCGCGACGATCCGCTGTAAACCCGCGACGTCGGTGGCCAATACGACGGCGTCGACCTCGCAGTGGTCATCGGAATCAGTGTGCACCCGAAAAGACTTCGCCGGTGCGGTCTCGATGCGCAGCACCTTGGTGGCGAGCCGGAACCGCGCGCCGCGACCCTCGAGGTAGCCGCGCAACGGCTCCCACAGGGCGCTGTCGTAGTTCGCCGACGGCACGTCGAAGATCAGGCCCTCGGACGATCCGAGGAAGTAGATGTGAAACATGGTCGCCAGCTCGGCCGCGGAGAGCTGGGAGGGATCGGCGAAGAAGCTGCGGGAGAACACCTCGAACGCCAGATGCCTTGCGGCCTCGGGGAATCGGATGTCGGAGAGAAACGTCGCGGCGTCGGTGTGGTCCAGGCGCTGGTAGGTGCCGGGCACCGATACGGCGGCCAGCGGTGCGGCCGCGCGGGCGTCGATGCGGGTGAAGTCTCGCAGCCGGAACGTCGGACTGCGCGCGGCGAAGACCACGGCGTTCCACGGCGGGGTGCGCGGCAGCCCGCGGAAGGTGTCGCGCCGTCCGGCGCCGTCGATCAGCGGGTAATCCGCGACGGGAGTGAGCATCCGCAGTTGCGGGTCGATCCGGCTCAGCAGGGCGCGCAGGTTGTAGTACTGCCGGAAGAACGCGTGGAAGCCGCGGTTCATCGCGAGCTCGGCGCCGCCGTCGCGCTCGGTCCAGCCCCCCACCCGGCCGCCCAGGTAGCGCTCGCTTTCGATGACCTCGACGACGACGCCGCGCTCGGCCAGCCCGGTGGCGGCGCTCAGGCCGGCGATTCCGCCGCCGACGACGGCCACCCGGGGGCGCTCGGGCAGCGCACCGGCGTCCGGCAATCCCGTTGGTGCGGCGAAGGTTCGGCGCCGCGGGTCGGCGGTCATCGCGGCGCGTCCGCCAGGAAGGTGTGCACGATGTTGGTCTCCCAACCGGGCATCGTCTCGCTGTGCACGGCGGTGAAGCCGGCGTCGGCGAGGCGGGTCTCGAACCGCGCGGCGCCGTCGAAATCCAATACGCTGCGCCACAGGTAGCGATACAGCCCGGCGTCCCGGGTGCGCCACCACCCGGCGGGAATGATGATGGCCCAGCACACGGCGTGCCAGATGCGGGTCGCGGCGGGGGAGTCGCGCACCGAGTATTCGTGCACCGCCAGGGTGCCGCCCGGACGCAACAGCTCGCGGAACCTGCGCAGCTGTGCGTCCCGGTCGGCGACGTTGCGGATCAGATAGGCGGCCAGGATGCCGTCGAACGGTCCGGTGATCCCGTGCTCGGCCAGCTCTTCGACCGGCGTGTGCACGAAGCGCACCGAGGCGGGCCACTGTTTGGCGCGCGCCGCGTCGAGCATTCCGCGCGAGGCGTCGACGGCGACAATGTCGGCCTCCGGTGCGACGGCGAGCAGCGCGGCCGTCGAGGCGCCCGTGCCGCAGCCGGCATCGAGCAACCGTAACCCGTTGCCGCGGTTCGGGATTCGCATTCGGCGCGCCGACAAGGTCAGCTGCGCGTGGTAACCGGGGCTGGCCCCGACCAGCCGGTCGTAAGCCGGCGCGCCCGCGTCGAACGCGGCCGCCAGGTCGGCGGGCGCGGGACCAGCATCACCGACGCGCACGTTGCCGCTCCCACAGCAGCAGCACCGCGGTGACCAACGCGAAGCCGAACAGAAAGTCTTCGACCGGGATGTCGAATGGGAAGCGCAGGCCGCTCAGCTGCCGATCGTCGTAGCTGACGACGGGGGAGCTGAGTTTCGTCAGCCAGCCGTCCACCGGGATCTGGAATCCCAGCACGATCAGCATCGACAGCCAGTACGCCGCACGCCGGAAGAGCCCGGTGCGCAGCAACGCCAATTCCAGTGCGCAGACCAGCAATACCGCCAGCGCGGCCGGCAGCGTGTAGCCCAGGCCGGTCATCGGCGGTGCACCTTGTCCAGGATGGTGGTCACGGCGTTGTAGGTCAGCAACGCGCAGACCGGAATGACGAGGAAGAACAGCACCTCTTCGATCGGCACCCGGACCGGGATGCCCAGGCCACACAGATAGGCGCGGTCGTAAGTCCACACGTGCGCGGCGACGGCGATCTCATCCCAGATCAAGAACACCGCGGCCACCGGCACGATCGCCTTGAGGGCCCTTCGCCACTGGCGGTAGACGCCGGGGCCGAAGATCTCCAGCGGCGCGGTGATCACCAGGCATGCGGCCAGCACCGCCAGGTATTGCCACCGATCGCTCATGCGGCCCCCGATTGACGAACGCCCCGCGCGCCGTTGCGCGCCCGCCACGACCGTATCAGTCCCGCACCGGCGACCCGAAGCCGTCGCGTCGTGCCGACGGTGGCCCGGTGATCGAACACCGCGAAGTCGCTTCTTTCGATGCAGTCCAGGATCTCCGAGTACAGCGCCGCCGCGGTCGCCACGCACGGTCGCGAGCGGCGGGCGAGCGTGGCGATCCCGTCGGCGGCGAATCGATAAGTCTGCCTGGCGATTTCGTGTTGGGCAACCAGAGCACGGCGCACCCGCGGATCGGTGCGGCGGTGGGTGTGACACCACGTCAACAACTCCCGGTCGACGCCGTCGGCGGCGAGTTCGTCGGCCGGCAGGTAGACCCGGCCGCGCTGCAGGTCCTCGTCGACGTCACGCAGGAAATTGGTGAGCTGGAACGCGCGGCCCAGCGCCGCGGCGTACGGCGCCGCCTCCTGCACGGGCGTCACCGTGCCCAGTATCGGAAGCACTTGCAGCCCAATGGCTTCCGCCGAGCCGCGCATGTAGCGGTTGAGGGCCTTGCGGTCCGGATAGTCGGTGACCGTGAGGTCCATCCGCATCGACGCCAAGAAGTCCTCGAACAGCTCCGCGCTGATCCGGTAGCGCCGCACGGTGTCGGTCACGGCGGCGACCAGCGGATCGTCGCGGTGCGCATCGCCGGAGAAGAATCGCTGCGACAGCTGCGCCAGCCGGCGACCGCGGACGTCGGCGCCGACCGCCGGGTCGAGATCGTCGAGGATGTCGTCGGCGTACCGGGCGAAACCGTACAGCGCATGAACGGGTGGCCGCTGGTCGGGCGCGAGCAACCGGGTCGCGAGAAAGAAGGTGCGGCCATGCGCGGCG
>NZ_LZLL01000239.1:0-7031 GCF_001669335.1 Mycobacterium sp. 1245852.3
CTGCTCGTCGTCGGGGTTGCACATGCCGGGGGCGGCGAGTTTGGCCAGTACCGCCTCGAGGGTGGCGCGGGCTTCGGCGCGACATGCCGTCGGTTTGCTGGTTGCCGAGCACCAGTCCGCGCATGCGCGCGCGGTCGGCGTCGGTGTAGGTGCCGTCGGGGTGGAGGCAGTCCATCAGGCGGCGGGCCAGTGTGGCGAGTTGGTCGGGGCGAAATTGGGTGGCCGTGGCGGCCAGCTGTGTTTCGGCGTGTTCGCAGGTGTCGAGGTCCACGGCTTCGGGCAGGTGGTGGAAGAACCGCCGGATCACGGCCACGTGGTCGGCGCCGATCGCCCCATCTTGCTGGGCCGCGGCGGTGGCGGGCAGCACCGGCGCCAGCGGCTCGCCGGTCAGCGTGCGGCGCGGGCCCAGATCGGCGGCCTCGGCGATACGCCGTGCGGCCTCGGCCCGGGTGATGTGCAGCCGGTCGGCCAAGGCCCAGGGCAGCTTGCCGCCCAGTTCGGCCGGATCCGCTTGCTCGCCAAGCTGGTTGATGAGTTGGTGGCTTGGCGTCTGGAGCTTGCGGGTTGCGCATTCGAGCTTTTCCAACAGTGCCAGGCGTTCGGGGTTGGTCAGCGCCGCATAGGAATGCTGGTGAAAACGAGCGGCCGCAGCGCACAACGCGTCAGCGTCGGCTTGAATCTGCTCTCGGTCATCTATCGAACTCATGTTCGAATGCTAGAACGGGCCACCGACAAAAAGCGCTCCCCTGAAACCACTGAAACAAAAGAGGCACAAGTGATTTGGGTTTGCCGGATCAACGCGTCAAAGCGTGGACCATCGCGCCTATTGCGTCGCCGAGAACAATGAGTCCAAGCGGCAACCGCGCTGCGGCGCGGTGCGCGATTGGATAGAGGTGGGTGAGTGCCATGGCCTCGTTGCTCACGGCCTGCAGCGGGTTCCTGCTCGCCGTCTTGTGGATGGATTTGATCTTCGACGTCCAGGTACTTCGGTATCGGAAGGCCACGACCGAACTGCCCGAGGCCGTGCTCGCTTCCATCGCGGCGTATTACCACCGCGCGACCACCGCGTCTCGGCCGATGAGCCGATTGATCGCACTCGTCATGCTGACCCTGGTGGGAACGCTGGTGCTGCAGGCCGCGCGGGGCCACGATCCCGGTTGGCTGCTGGTGACGTCGGCCGCGCTTGCCGGCATTCCGACCATGTTGGCGTTGACGCACACGGTTCCCGATGCGGTGCAGCTCGGGCACCGCGAGGGCAGTCCGCCCGAGCAAACGCGCCTGGCGCGCTCGGTGTGCCGCGACCATCTGCTCTGCGCCGCCTGCATGCTCGCGTTTCTCGTCCTGTGGGTGGCGAACAGCACCGCGATCTGACCGCGGTGACGGGTCGTAGTCGCAAGGCGCAGGTCAGGACCCGCTGGCCACGTCAGTGAGCTACGTACTAAACTAGAACACGTTCCAATTCGGCGAGCTCCCAGGAGTTGTAATGCACACCCCTATCTGCGACGAACTCGGCATCGAGTTCCCGATTTTCGCCTTCACCCACTGCCGCGACGTCGTGGTGGCGGTCAGTAAGGCCGGGGGGTTCGGCGTGCTCGGTGCGGTCGGATTCACCCCCGAGCAGCTGGAGATCGAACTCAATTGGATTGACGAGAACATCGGCGACCACCCCTACGGCGTCGACATCGTCATCCCGAACAAGTACGAGGGCATGGACTCCCATCTGTCCGCGGAGGAGCTTGCCGAGACGCTGCGCAAGATGGTGCCGCAGGAGCACCTCGACTTCGGCAAGAAGATCCTCGCCGACCACGGCGTGCCGGTCGAGGACAGCGACGGCGACAGCCTGCAGCTCCTCGGCTGGACCGAGGCGACGGCCACGCCCCAGGTCGAGGTGGCGCTCAAGCACCCCAAGGTGAAGATGATCGCCAACGCGCTGGGCACCCCGCCGGCCGACATGATCAAGCACATCCACGAGGCCGGGCTCAAGGTCGCGGCGCTGTGCGGCTCCCCCTCGCAGGCTCGCAAGCACGCCGACGCCGGCGTCGACATCATCATCGCCCAGGGCGGTGAGGCTGGTGGGCACTGCGGCGAGGTGGGCTCGATCGTGCTGTGGCCGCAGGTCGTCAAGGAGGTCGCCCCGGTCCCGGTGCTGGCCGCCGGTGGCATCGGCAGCGGTGAGCAGATCGCGGCCGCACTGGCGCTCGGCGCGCAGGGCGCGTGGACCGGATCGCAGTGGCTGATGGTCGAGGAGTCCTCGAACACCCCGGTTCAGCAGCAGGCGTACGTCAAGGCCGGCAGCCGCGACACCGTCCGCAGCCGGTCGTTCACCGGCAAGCCGGCCCGCATGCTGCGCAACGACTGGACCGAGGCGTGGGAGGCACCGGAAAACCCGAAGCCGCTCGGAATGCCGTTGCAGTACATGGTCTCCGGCATGGCCGTGCGGGCCACCAACAGGTACCCGAACGAATCCGTCGACGTGGCATTCAACCCCGTCGGCCAGGTGGTCGGGCAGTTCACCAAGGTGGAGAAGACCTCAACGGTCATCGAGCGCTGGGTGCAGGAGTACCTGGAAGCCACCAACCGGCTGGACGAACTGAACGAGGCCGCCTCCGTCTGACGCGGAGGCTGGCCTGGCCGGTGCGCCTAGACCTCGTCGGCTTCGTCGCGTCCGGTGAACACTTCCTTCGTCCGGTCCACCGCGTACGTGCCGATGTCGATCGAATTCGCGACGATGCCGCTGGCGCCGCCGGCGACGTCGCCGCGGATGATGTCGCTGGCGTGTTCGACGATGTCGGAGGCTTTTTCGACGGCGTTGGTCGCGATGTCCCTGACGGCGTCGACTGCATCCCTGGCGTTGAAGGCCATCTCGAGTCTCCCTTGTGTTGCAGGACGGTTGCTACGACTCTAGACGGGCTCGGGTGGCATTTCGCTACGGGCGGTGACGCCTATCGGGGCCTAGTAGTGCACCAGGCTGCGCCAGTAGTCTTCGGGAATTTCGGCCCCCGAGCGCAAAATTCGGGCCAGTCCGACGGCCATCGCGACGCCCAGCAGTCCCAGCCAGAGCCCGGCCAGCGCGATGACACCCCACAGCACGGCGGTGACGGTGGGCCAGGGCGAGAGCACCGCCAGCGCCGGCGCGAAGAAGAATCCGGTCCCGATGTACCAGGCTGAGCCGGCCCGGTCGGAGGCCAGCACGAAGCGTAGCCAGCGTGGGATCGAAGGCTGAGCCGGACGATCGCGCATGGTCGTTACTCGGACGGTGGGAAGAACCCTGCCCCGGTGAACCAGCCCTCTTGCCACCCTTGGGCTCCCAGGCACAGCATCGGAAGTCCGCGGTCCGACTGTGCGGCGCTCTGCGGGCCTGGGCACTTGGCGCCCGCCTGCTGGACTCCGTACAGCGGATAAGAGGCCACCCAATAGCCGGTGGTCGCCGCGGGGAACTGATTGGGGGGCGGGAAGTGGCAAGCCTCGGCCTGGCCGCTGGGCCCCCGTCCGAAGATGAAACGCTCGTAGTTGTCGCACGGCGCGCCCAGCGAGGCCTGATAGTTCATGCCCGGCACGTCGCCGTCGTAACCGGCGGCCGCGCACGGGGCCAGGCCGATCGTGATGCCCGCTATCGAAGCGGCGCTGAGCAGTTCCCGAATCATGTCCTACCCCGCCTGTCGTCGCCGGTGACCTGCACCAAAGCATATCCGGCGGACCGTCGGCCACAAGACCGTTCCGGCTTGTGGGTCCGATCGTCGGCGTGCACCCGCGACACGGCGCGAAACGGCCGGTCAGGAACACGTTCCAATTCGCCGCCGACGATCTTTCCTCAATCCTTCCCAACCAAGGTGCGGCAGTGGTTTCCTTGCACAAGGACGACTAGACCACTTCGTCATCGAGGAGCGGGCCATGCCAACCGTCGAGCCAACTGCCAAGCCGGTCCCCAATCTCCCTCCCGGATTCGACTTCACCGACCCGGACATTCACGCCGAGCGGCTCCCGGTGGAAGAGCTGGCCGAACTGCGCCGGACGGCGCCGATCTGGTGGAACGAACAGCCCGATGGGGTGGGCGGATTCGACGACGGCGGCTTCTGGGTGGTGACCAAGCACAAGGACGTCAAAGAGATTTCGCGGCGCAGCGACGTGTTCTCCAGCCTGGAGAACACCGCCCTCCCCCGCTACAAAGAGGGCACGGTGCGCGAACAGCGCGATACCGGCAAGTTCGTGTTGCTCAACATGGATGCCCCGCAGCACACCCACCTGCGCAAGATCATCTCCCGCGGCTTCACACCGCGCGCCGTCGAGCTGCTGCGTGACGACCTGAACCAGCGCGCCCGTCAGATCGTCGAGAAGGCGGCCGCCGCGGGTTCCGGCGACTTCGTCGAGCAGGTGTCCTGCGAGCTTCCGCTGCAGGCCATCGCCGGACTGCTGGGAGTGCCACAGGAAGACCGCATGAAGCTGTTCCACTGGTCGAATGAGATGGTGGGCGACCAGGATCCGGAATTCGCCCGCAATGACGCGATGGGTGCGTCGGTCGAGCTGATCACCTACGCCATGCAGATGGCCGCCGACCGGGCGCAGAATCCCGGCGAGGACATCGTCACCAAGTTGATCGAGGCCGACGTCGACGGGCACAAGCTCTCCGACGACGAGTTCGGTTTCTTCGTCATCCTGCTGGCCGTGGCCGGCAACGAGACCACCCGCAACTCCATCACACAGGGCATGATGGCCTTCACCGACTTCCCCGACCAATGGGAACTGTACAAGCGGGAGCGTCCCGTCACCACGGCCGACGAGATCGTCCGATGGGCCACCCCGGTCACCTCGTTCCAGCGGACCGCCCTAGAGGACTACGAGCTGTCCGGCGTGCAGATCAAGAAGGGCCAGCGCGTCGTAATGGTCTACCGCTCAGCCAATTTCGACGAGGACGTATTCGAGGACCCGTTCACCTTCAACATCCTGCGCGACCCCAACCCGCACGTCGGGTTCGGTGGCACCGGCGCGCACTACTGTATCGGGGCCAACCTGGCGCGGATGACCATCGACCTGATGTTCAACGCGATCGCCGATGCCATGCCCGACCTGGAATCGGTCGGCAAGCCCGAGCGGCTGCGGTCGGGGTGGCTCAATGGGATCAAACACTGGCAGGTCGACTACCACACCAACGGCTCCCAGAAATGTCC
Source organism: Mycobacterium sp. 1245852.3 (assembly GCF_001669335.1). Lineage (NCBI taxonomy): Bacteria > Bacillati > Actinomycetota > Actinomycetes > Mycobacteriales > Mycobacteriaceae > Mycobacterium > Mycobacterium sp. 1245852.3. The sequence continues at coordinate 5,166 of NZ_LZLL01000239.1, forward strand.
TGTCGCGCATCAGGCCCAGGGGTGACAAGCTAATCACATGCCCACTCATCGAGCCGTCCATGTCCCGTCCGCCGGTGCAGCTTTGGAGCTGGTCGACGCCGAAACCAAGCCACCGGGTCGCGATGAGGTACGGCTGACGGTCGCCGCGTGCGGCATCTGCGGAACCGACGCGCACTTCGTCAACGGCGGCTTTCCCGGCATGTCGTGGCCGCTGACTCCCGGGCACGAGATCGCCGGCAAGATCGCCGAAATCGGCGACGGGGTCCAGGATTTCGCGGTCGGCGATCGCGTCGCGGTCGGCTGGTTCGGCGGATGTTGCCAGCGCTGCGACCAATGCCGCAAGGGACAGTTCATTCACTGCGAAAACGGCAAAGTGCCGAGTTGGCAATATCCCGGCGGATATGCCGAGTCGGTGACCGTGCCGGTGAGCGCTCTGGCGCGCATACCGGCCGAGCTCTCCGATGCCGAAGCCGCCCCGATGGGATGCGCCGGCGTGACCACCTATAACGCGTTGCGGCACACCAATGCGCTGCCCGGCGACCGGGTGGCGGTACTCGGCGTCGGCGGCCTGGGCCACCTCGGGGTGCAATTCGCCCGGGCCATGGGTTTCGAGACCATCGCGATCAACCGCGGCACCGGCAAAGCCGACGACGCCCGAAAGCTGGGCGCCCATCACTACATCGACTCCACGGCCAACGACCCCGCCGAAGCGCTCAAGGACTTGGGCGGCGCGACGGTCGTCCTGGCCACCGCCGGAAACTCCAAGGCCATGGCCGACACGGTCGGCGGCATCCTGCCCCGGGGCCAACTGGTCACCATCGGCGTCACGCCCGAACCGCTGCCGATCAGCCCGGTGCAGCTGATAACGCCGGGCATCAGCATCGTCGGCCATCCCTCCGGTACGGCGAAAGACGTCGAGGACACAATGCATTTCGCGGTCTTGTCCGGCGTAAGAGCGTGGATCGAGGAGCTGCCGCTGTCGCAAGCCGCGGAGGGCTACGCGGCCCTGGAAGGCGGCCGGGCGCACTACCGCACCGTTTTGACCATGTGACACAGTCGATTCGTGACTTCCGACCAAAGCGCGGTGTGGACGATCGGCCCGGCTGACGGTGAGTTGTTGCTGCGCACCGGCGTTAGCGGCAGGGCGGCGCGGATGGGCCATCGTCTTACCATCGCGATGACGCGCTGGCGTGCCACCGTGAGCTGGTCCGACTCCCAACCCGTCAGCGCACAGCTCACAGTCGAGACCGATTCGCTCGACGTGCTGCGTGGTGACGGCGGTGTCAAAGGGCTGTCCGGGGCGGAGAAGGCGCTGGTGCGGTCCAACGCCCTGAAGTCGTTGTCCGCCAGCCGGTTTCCCGAAATCTGCTATACAGCGGATGTCATCGAAAACGCCGGCGATAACTACCGCCTGATGGGCACTCTGCACATTCGGGGAGTGTCGCGGGACCATGTCGTCGAGGTGCAGACCGAAGACCTCGGGGAATCATGGCGGATGTCAGTCGAATCCACCATCCGGCAGTCCGACTACGGCATCAAGCCGTACTCGCTGCTGATGGGGTCGGTCCAGGTCGCCGACGACGTGTCGTTGTCGTTCGCCGCCGTTCGCGCCCAGGGCAACTGAGGGCCGCGGTCACCGGCGCCGGGCGAGCTCAGGGTTGCGGGTCGGTCGCTGCGCGCGGGGCCGAGTCAACCGCCGGATCGCCGGTGTCACCGGGTATGTGCTCGAGCACCCGGGTCAGGTAGGGCTGTCGGTTACCGCCGTCCGACTGTCGTTCGCCACCGGCGCCCGGCTGCTCCTCCGGAACGCTGGCGTCCGAAACCGGTTCGCCGGCAGGGAGTTTCGTTTGTGGGGCCGGCCAGCGC
>NZ_LZLL01000240.1:0-27102 GCF_001669335.1 Mycobacterium sp. 1245852.3
CACGCCCCCGTTCCAGCGCGGCGGCATGGGCGACCACTCCGCCGGGATGACGATGGCCGCGGCCGTGTGCGCGGCGCTGCTCGCGCGCGAACGCACCGGGACGGGCCAACTGGTCACGACCTCGCTGTACCGGCAGGGCGCCTACACCGTCAGCTTCGACCTCAACACCTATCTGATGAGCGGCCAGCCGATCGCGATCGGCCAGCGCGAAACGATGGGCAACCCGTGCATGAACAACTACGCCGCCTCCGACGGGCGGCGGTTCTGGATCGTCGGCCTGGAGCCCGAGCGGCACTGGCCGGCGCTGTGCCGCGCGGTGGGCCGGCCCGAGTGGCGCGACGACCCGCGCTTCGCCGATGCCCGGGCCCGCGCCGCGAACTCGGCCGCGCTGATCGCCGCGCTGGATGACATCTTCGCGACGCGGCCCCTCGACGAGTGGGCGCAAATCTTCGCCGGCGAACCGGATTTCTTCTGGTCGCCGATCAACACCCTGGAGGACGTCGTCGCCGACGAGCAGTTCCACGCCGCGGGCGGAATCGTTTATGTGCCCGACGCCGCCGACGAACACGCCGCCGTGCCGATGGTCGCCACGCCGGCGGACTTCCACGGGACGCCCTGGGCACCGCGTTCTGCGGCACCGGAACTCGGGCAGCACACCGAGGAAGTCCTGGCCGACCTCGAGGCGCGCCGCGGTTCCTGACGGCCCGCCCGGAGCTTTACAAATTTCGCCGGAAGTGTCACGCTGTCCGGTGAGCCGCGTCGCCCCGTGCGGGATGCGGCTCCAGCCCCTGGGAAAGCCCATGACAAGCGCGTGAGACCCGCCAGCGGACCGCGGCGGGTGGTGGTGAGGAATGGATCGATGGTCGCTCCGACGTTCGACATCAGCAAGAGCAGCGCCGCGGAAACAACCCGCGCCAACGGCGAGGGTCTGCGTTACCGACTCGACGTGGTGGCGGCCAGCGCCGTCGATGTCGTGCAATCGGCGGGCGGCTGGCTCTACGACCGGGCGATGGCCGGTTGGGAGGTGACCGTGCTGCTCCCGCGTGGTTGCGACACCCGGTCGCTGCGGATCCTGGGGGTGCGGGCAGTGGACCTCGAGCCGGAGCTCGCCGGGCTGGGGGAGGGCTCGACGAGCCTGGCCGTCAGCGCCGAGGCGTTCACCGCCGACGCCCGGGTGCGGGCCGTGGTCCTCGAGGCGCTGGACAACCGGCTGACCGAGGTCGCGCTGTGGGGCGACGGGTGGCCGCTGGGCGTGGCCCGCGCGACCACCCGGGCGCAGCATCTGCTCAGCGGCGCGGCCCGCATGTTCAAGGGCTATGCGCTTGCGGCGGCGGGCATTCCGGTCACGACGGTCGGCGCCACCGAGGCGCTGCTGTGCGACGTGGGTTCGGGGTCCGACTCAGAGCTGATCCGGCTCGACTAGGCCATGAAGAAGTACTTCCGACACACGCTGCTCTACCTGCACGAGACGATCTCGCTGGGATCCGGGCGAAGTGAGGAGTTCACCGAGATCTTCGCCGACACCTATCAACCGATGATGGAACAACTCGGCGCCCGGCTCTTCGCGATCTGGGAATCCACGCCGTACAACGGTCACTGGCCGCAGGCGACGATCATCTGGGAGATCGACGGGTTCGCCGATTACGCCAGGATCGGCGCCGCGCAGGCCCGCGGCGGCAGCCACGAGGCCGCATCCGGAAAATGGGCGGCATTCCTGGCCGACATCGGCGCCTCGGGGGAGGGTCGCATCATGTACCCCGGCCCCAGCAACAAGACGCTGACCCAACTGCGCGAGGCCAATGTCACTGCGCCACTGGTGATTCAAGAGATCATGCAGACCAAACCGGGCCGCCAGGACGACTACATCCGCGAACTGGAGCGGCTCTACGTTCCCTGGTCGGAACGCACCGGTAAGCGCTGGCTCGGTTCGTTCACCACGACCTTCCGCTACAACGAGGTCATCCACTACTGGGCGCTGGACGGCGGCTGGGACTGCTTCGCCGAGCACTACCCCTCCTGGAAAGAGAGCCCGCCCGCCGAGATCGTCACCTGGATGAGCGTGGCCCCCGCGTTGCGCGACGGCTGGGAGGATTCCATTCTGCAGGCCCTACCGCCCTCGCCGCTGCAGTGACGGAGATACGGAAACCTTTGATCGTCAAGGACTTCAGCTACGATCCCTTCGATGCGGCGGTGATGGCGAACCCGTTGCCGTACTACCGGATCCTGCGCGATCACCACCCGGTGTACTACATGCCGCAGTGGGACACCTTCGCCCTGTCGCGTTTCGAGGACATCTGGACGGTGCTGGAAGTCAACAACGGCACTTTCGTCGCATCGGAAGGGACGTTGCCGCCGGCATCGGTTCTGGCACAACACAACAGCGGCCCGGTCGCCGACCCGCCGCTGCACCCGTTGCCGTTCCATGCCATGTTCGACGCCGACCTGTACGGCGAGATCCGGCGGACCCACTCCCGGCCGTTTCGGCCGCGGGCGGTCACCGACCTCGAGGGCCGCATCCGCGCGCTGGCCAACGAACGCCTCGACGCCCTGCTGCCGGACGGGTCGTTCGACCTGACCCAGGACTACGGCGGCATCGTGGTGGCCGCCATCGTCTGCGAATTGTGCGGCATCCCCACCGATCTCGCGCCGCAGGTCCTCGCCACCGTCAACGCCGGCAGCCTCGCCCAGCCCGGCGAAGGCGTGGACACCGGGCAGGCTCGGCCCAACTACTTCGAATACCTGCTGCCCGCGGTCCAGCGCCGCCGCGCCGATTCTTCCGGCGGACCGCTCGACGTTGTCGACGGCCTGCTCGGCTATCACCTGCCCGACGGCAGCGCGCTCGACGACATGGAAGTCGCGACCCAGATGCTGTGCATCTTCATCGGGGGAACCGAGACGGTGCCCAAAATCGTCGCCCACGGCCTCTGGGAGCTCAGCCGCCGGCCCGACCAGCTGGCCGCCGTGCGCGCCGACCTGGAGAACAACGTGCACATCGCGCGCGACGAGATGATCCGATTCTGCGCGCCGGCGCAGTGGTTCGCGCGAACGGTGCGCAAGCCCTTCGAGATTCACGGCGAGACCCTCAGCCCGGGCCAGCGCGTCATCACCCTGCTCGCATCCGCGAACCGCGACGAGCGTGAATACCCCGAGCCCGACGAGTTCATCTGGGACCGGCCCATCCGCCGCTCGCTGGCGTTCGGCCGCGGCCAGCACTTCTGCATCGGATACCACCTGGCGCGGCTGGAAGTGGCTGTGCTGCTACAGGAATGGCTGCGCCGGGTCCCCGACTACGCGATCAACAGCCAAGCCGCCACCCGGCTGCCGTCCAGCTTCCAATGGGGCTGGAACAACATCCCGGTGGAGGTCTGACGTGTGGTCCTACCGGATCATCGCCCCGTATCAGTTCGAGCGCAACACGATTGATGACACGACGCCCGAGGTCCTGGCCGACGGACAGGTGCTGCTGCGGTTTTCGGCCGCGGGCGTGTGCGGCAGCGACCTGCCCGCCTTTCGCGGCGCCAGGGGCCGCATCCCGGGTGACGACGGCCGCAGCGGCCCCGAGAAGGACGGCTTTCCCATCCACGAGGTCGCCGGCGAGGTGATCGCCAGCCGGCATCCCGCACACCGTCCCGGCGATCACGTGGTCGGCTGGGCGTCCGGGTTCGACGGCATGATGGAACGCATCGTCAGCAACGGCGAAGGACTGGCGCCCTACGATCCGGCGCTGACTCCCGCCCAGGCGGTGGGGCTGCAACCCCTGGCCTGCGTCCTGTACGCCTGCGAGCAACTCGGCGACCTCGCCGGTCGGCACGTCGCGATCATCGGGCAGGGATCGATCGGGCTGTTGTTCTCCTATGTCGCCAAGGCGGCGGGTGCGCGGCGGGTCACCGGCGTCGACCCGATCGACCGCCGCGATGTGGCAAGGGCTTTCGGGGCCGACGACGCGGTGCGCGCCACCAGTGACCGCTGGGTGAGTCAGCTCGATCCATCCGACCGCGCCGACGTCGTCATCGAGGCCGTCGGCCACCAGGTCGCCACCCTGACCCATGCGATCGACGCCGCCGCCCCCGGCGGCACCGTGTTCTACTTCGGCGTCGCCGACGACGAGATGTACCCGATCAACATGCGGGCGATGCTGCGCAACAACCTCACCCTGAAATCCGGTGTGACGCTGGACCGCCGGCGAATGCTGGAGCTGGCGGGCAAGTTCGCCGCCGAGCACCCGTGGCTGCTGGGCGCCTACCTGACCCACACGTTCGGCATCGACGGGGTGCAGGACGCCTTCGAGCTGGCCTGTCGGCCGGACCCCGAACGCATCAAGATCGCGATCGCCGGATGAGCCGACCATGACGGACATTTCGCCGAGCAATCTGCAGCTGGCGCTGGGCCGCAAGACCCCGATATTCGGCGGCTGGGTCACCGGCCCCACGGCGCTGGGCCCCGAGGAATTCGCCCGCGCCGGTTACGATTACGTCGGCTTCGATGCCCAACACGGCTATCTCGACGACGCCGCCATCGCCGAAATTCTGCGCCGCACCGAGCACCTGCCCGTCGGCACCGTGGTGCGTCTGCCCAACGCCGACGCCGCACCGATTGGACGGGTGCTGGACGCCGGCGCGGACGCCGTCGTCATCGCAATGATCGAGTCGGCGGACCAGGCCGCCGCGGCGGTCGCCGCGACCCGCTATCCGCCGCGGGGCGTGCGCAGCTTCGGCCCGCTGCGCGCCAGCCTGGGGCACGACCCCGCCGCCCACGAGTCGCGCGTCGGCGTGTTCGCGATGATCGAGACCGCGGCGGCGCTATCCGGCATCCACGAGATCTGCGCCGTCGACGGCCTCACCGGAATCTACGTCGGCCCAGCCGATCTGGCCATCTCACTGGGCGCCGGGGTCGTCGGCGCCACACGGCATCCGCAGGTCTTGGACGCGATCGTGCGCGTCCACCGGGCCGCGTCCGACGCAGGCCTGGTCACCGGCATCCACGCCGGAGACGGCAAGACGGGCCACGCCATGGCGCAGCTGGGATTCGGCATGATCACCCTGGCCGCCGAGTCCCAAGCGCTGCGCCGCGGCGCCGCCGAACACTTGCGCGAGGCGACGCAATGACCCACGACGACCACGAGGGGATCCGTGAGCTGCTCGCCGGCTACGCCCTAGCACTTGACGCCGGCGACGTCGAGGAGTGCGTGCAGCTGTTCGCGCCCGATGGCGAATTTCTGGTCTACGGCAAGACCTTTGCCGGCCGCGACGCGATCGCGGGCATGTTCCGCGACGCGGCCCGCGGCCTGCACCTGACCGGAAGCGCGCGGATCGAGGTCGACGGGCAGCGCGCCACCGCCCGATCACAGGTGCTGTTCGTCCGCGCCGGCGACCTGCAACTGCGGCCCGCCCTCTACGACGACGAGCTGACCCGCATCGACGGGCGGTGGCGCTTCGCGCGGCGCCGCTGCCGCTTCGTCACGAGCGCCGGCCTGGCCAACAACCCCGAGGTGAGTCCAGCATGAACCGACGCGTCGCACTGGTGACCGGCGCCGCCGGCGGGCAGGGCTGGGCCATCGCGAAACGCCTGCGCGACAAGGGCTTCGCGGTGGCCGCCTGCGACCGCCGGGCCGACGAGCTGCGCGCCACGGTCCGCGACGCAGGCGACGACGGCGTGTTCGCCGTCGAGCTCGACGTCACCTCGCCCGAGCAGTGGGACTCCGCCGTGGCGGAGGCCGTCGGCCGGTTCGGATCGCTGAGCACGCTGGTCAACTGCGCCGGCGTCCTGCACCGGGCACCGCTGAGCGAGGAGACGGCCGAAGGCTTCGAAAACGCCTGGCGCGTCAACTGTCTGGGCCCATTCCTCGGAATACGCGCGGCGCTGCAACACCTGCGCGAGGCGCCGAACGCATCGGTCGTCAACATCTGCAGCACCGGCGCCATCCGGCCCTTCCCGCAGCACGCCGCGTACGGGTCGTCGAAGTGGGCCCTGCGCGGGCTGACCCAGACCGTCGCGGCCGAACTCGCGCCCGCCGGCATCCGGGTCAACGCCGTCTTCCCCGGGCCCATCGCCACGACGATGCTCGACCAGGCCACCCAGACGCGGCTGGCCGCGGCGTCGATGGTCGGCCGGATCGGCGAGGCCGGTGAGGTCGCCGACGCCGTCGCCTTCTTGGTGTCCGATGAGGCATCGTTCATCACCGGTTCCGAACTCGTCATCGACGGTGGCCAATGCCTGCAGATCCGATGAGCGACATCTCGATCGGCATCATCGGCGCCGGGCCCGGTGGCCTGGCGCTGGGAATCATGCTGTCACGGGCAGGTTTTGACGACTTCACCATCTTCGACCGTGAGGACGGCGTCGGGGGCACCTGGCGGATCAACACCTATCCGGGACTGGCCTGCGACGTCAAATCGCACCTCTACTCCTACTCGTTCGACCTGAACGCCGACTGGTCGAGGCTGTGGTCGGGGCAGCCCGAGATTCTCGACTACTTCCAGCGCTGCGCCGACAAGTACGGATTGCGGCCGCACCTGCGCCTGCGCACCGAAATCAAGGCGGCGCAATGGCATTCGGACTCCCAACAGTGGTGCCTGACCACCGCGTTGGGTGACCAACACCGCTTCGACGTGGTCGTGTCGGCGGTCGGCCTGTTCACCCGGCCGCTGCTGCCCGAACTCGTCGAACAAGAGCCCTTCGCCGGGACCGTGATGCACTCGGCCCGCTGGCACCACTCGATCCCGTTGCAGGGCAAGGAGATCGCGGTGCTGGGCACCGGGTCGACGGCTTCCCAGCTGATCCCCGAGCTGGCCAAGGTGGCCGACACGGTGTACTCCGTGCAGCGGTCGCCGACCTGGATCTTGCCGAAGCCCGACCGGCACTACACGCCGCGGGAGCGCTGGATGTTCGCCCACCTGCCGTTCGCCAAAAGGCTCTACCGGACCCGGCTGTGGCTGCGCAGCGAATCCAACATCGCGGTGATCGAGCACGGCAGCGAAAAGACCGAACAGTTCAAGGCCGTCGCGCTGGGTTTGTTGGAGAAGACCGTCGACGACGAGGACCTGCGCCGCAAGCTCACGCCCGAACACCCAATGGGCTGCAAGCGGCTGGTGTTCTCCTCGGATTACCTGCCCGCGCTGACCCGGCCCAACGTCGAGGTGGTGACCAGCCCGGCGCGCTACCTGCGCAGGCGCTCCCTGGTCACCGAAGACGGCACCGAACGCGAGGTCGACGTGGTCGTCTGTGCCACCGGGTACGCCGCGGCGGACTACCTCGCCGAGCTGGACGTGTCCGGCGAACACGGAATCACCCTGCGAGACGTGTGGCGCGACGGGGCGCGCGCGTACCTCGGCATGGCCGTTCCGGGATTCCCCAACTTCTTCATGCTGTACGGGCCGAACACCAACGTCGGCTCCAACAGCGTCATCTTTATCCTCGAGGCGCAGGCGCGCTACATCGTGCGGGCGCTGAAGTATTTGCGGCGCAGGGGTAGGCGTTACATCGCGGTGCGACCCGCCGCGCTGGCCGACTTCGTCGCCAAGATCGATCGATGGATGGTGGGCACCGTCTGGACCACCCAGTGCAGCAACTACTTCCGCGCCCCCAACGGGCGGGTGGTCACCCAATGGCCGCGCAGCGCCCGGGCCTTCTGGAGCATGACGCGCAGGTTCAGGCCGGGCGACTTCCGCTTCACCGCGCCCGCTACGTCCGAACCCCAGGTGTTCACCATGCCCGAGCGGGGCAGCCGATGACACGGCTGGACGGCGCCGACCGCCTCGATCCCGCGCTGCGTGACGTCGCGACGACCCGGACCGACTTCTCCCGGGCCGCAATCGAACTCATTCGCACACCGTTCAACGAGCGCCGCCGCCTGGCCGCCGAACAGACCGACGCACCCGGGATCCGGATCGGGGAGGACAGCGCGGCCGGCGTGCCGGTGCGCGTCTACCGCGGTGGGCCCGCCGACCGGGCACCGGTGGTGGTGTACTGCCACGCCGGCGGCTTCGCGCTGGGCAACCTGGACACCGATCATCGCCAGTGCGTCGAGCTTTCGCGCCGCGGGCGGTGCACGGTGGTTTCGGTGGACTACCGGCTGGCGCCCGAACACCCCTATCCCGCCGCGCTGGAGGACGCCGACACGGTGGTGCAGTGGGTCGCCGCGAACGCGGACACACTCGGCGTCGATCCGGCGCGGTTGGCGGTCGCCGGCAGCAGCGCCGGCGCCACCCTGGCCGCATGTCTGGCGCAGCGCGCCGCCGACGGGTCACTGCCGCCGGTGGCGTTCCAGTTGCTGCACCAACCGGTGCTCGACGACCGGGCCACCGGATCGAAGGCGGAATTTCGCACCAGCCCGGCGTTCGACGGCGAGGCCGCCGAGCTGATGTGGGGCTACTACCTGGGACCGGCGGCCGCATCGGCACCCGAAGTGCCCGCGCGCCGAGCCGAATTCGTCGGGCTGCCACCGGCTTTGATCACCTGCGCCGAAATCGACCCGTTCCGCGACGAGGCGATCGACTACGCGCTGCGGTTGCTGCGCGCGGGAGTGTCGACCGAGCTGCACGTCTTCGCCCGCACCTGCCACGGCTTCGATTCGCTGCTGCCCGAGTGGCCGGGCTCGCAACGGTTGTTCGCGCTGCAGGGCGATACCCTGTCCAGCGCGTTACACGGCGACTAACCGTCGAATCGGATCAGCTGCCGCACGGCCGTGCCGTCGGCCAGATTGTCCATTGCCGCGTTGATGTCCTCGAGCGCAATGGTCGAGGACACCAGCGATTCCACCGGCAGCCGGCCCGCCTGCCACAGCTCGACAAACCGGGGGATGTCCCGGCTGGGCACCGCCGAGCCGAGGTAACTGCCGATCAACGACCGGCCCTCGGCCACAAAACCCAACGGCGACACGCTGATTCGCACCGACGGCGGCGGCAGACCCACGGTGATGGTGCGCCCGCCGGGTGCGGTCAACCCGATCGCGGTCTCCAGCGCGGCGGGATGGCCGACGGCCTCGACGACCACCGCCGCCTTCACCCCGGCCTCGGCGGCCTGCTGCGGTGTGTAGGTGTCGTGGGCGCCCAGGCGGCGGGCGGCGGCCAGCTTCTCCGGCAACTGATCGACGGCGACCACCCGTACGTCGTCGTAGGTCAGCGCGGTGAGCAGCGCCGCCATCCCGACCCCGCCGAGCCCGACGACGGCGACCGCCTGGCCCGGCCGCGGACGCCCCACGTTCAACACCGCGCCACCGCCGGTGAGCACTGCGCAGCCCAGCAGCGCCGCGACATCGGGCGGCACGTCGGACGGCACCGGGACCGCGCTGGCCCGATTGACAACCGCATGCGTCGCGAAACCCGAGACCCCGAGGTGGTGATACACCGGGTGCCCGGCCCGGCTGAGCCGAATGTCGCCGCCGAGCAAGGTGCCGGCGCCATTGGCTGCGCTGCCCGGTTCGCACGGCGTCAGGCCCTGGGTCGCGCACGCTGCGCAATGACCGCACCGAGGCAGGAAGACCAGCACCACCCGCTGGCCCACGGCCAGGTCGTTGACGCCCTCGCCGACCCGCTCGACGATCCCGGCGGCCTCGTGGCCCAGCAGCATCGGCACCGGCCGCACCCGGTTGCCGTCGACCACCGACAGGTCGGAGTGGCAGATGCCGGCGGCCTCGATGCGGACCAGGACTTCGTCGCGGCCCGGGGGTGCGAGGTCGAGGTCTGTGACGGCGATCGGGCGCGACTGGGCGTAGGGCCGGGGTGAGCCGATGTGCTCCAGGACCGCGCCCCGTATTCCAGACATGCTGGAATACAACCATGGCTTCAGGTCCTGCGATTCCCTCCGCACCCGACGGGCTGACGAGCCGGGACTTTCCGGTGCGCTGGCCGGTCGGAACTCGGTGGGCCGACAACGACATGTTCGGTCACCTCAACAACGCCGTGTACTACCAGCTGTTCGATACAGCTATCAACGGGTGGATCAACACCAGCACCGGGATGGACCCGCTCACCACGCCCGCGCTGGGCATCGTCGCCGAGTCGGGCTGCCGCTACTTCTCCGAGCTGCATTTCCCGGATGGCCTCGCCGTGGGGCTGGCGGTGACGCGTCTGGGTCGCAGCAGCGTCACCTATCGGCTCGGGGTGTTCCGCTCTGCCGAGCAAGACGAGGCCCAACCTGTCACCGCGCTGGGGCACTGGGTGCACGTCTACGTCGATCGCGCCACCCGCAAGCCGGTGCCGATTCCCGACGCCGTCCGCGCGCTGCTGGCGACGGCCCTCGTGGACCGCTAGTCGAGACTGCGAGTGCGGCGTTGGCGCGGCAGCTCGCCTTAATTTCCGGTCTCCACGGCGATCCCATTGAGCAGATCCCGAAGCGCTGCCATGTTTTCCTTGGCTTCACGCGCTGGATCGGCAGCGCGAGCGACATGCATCGCCGCCTCGCACATCGCTCCGTGAATCAGATGCGCCAGCGGGTCAACTCGCTGAGGCTTGAGATGGCCATCGGCTATCGCCTGCCTTAACCCCTCCCGTAACAGCGAGGTGACGTGGCGGTCCTCGAGTTCACGCATATGCTGCCACCCCAAAACGGCTGGCGCATCGATGAGTGTGATTCTCTGAACCCCAGGGTCCGAGATTGCGTCGAAAAAGGCCTGGCACCCTTGAAGGAGGTTGCGCCAGCTGTTGCGGGCGCTTGCCTTGGCCAAAACGGTGTGCCCGATCGCGCGTTGTTCACCTTCATAGACCGCGGCGAATACGGCTCGTTTGCCATCGAAGTGATGATAAAGCGCTCCTTTCGTCACACCGGCGTTCTCGACGACAGCGTCGAGCGACGTGTTGTCAAAACCATCCTCTGCGAACGAACGACGCGCGGCCGTCAGGATCTGATCGATGGTCGCGCGGGTCCGCTCCGCGTGCGATCGCGGCTTTGTCATCCTTCCAGCATAGCTGGGACGTACTTGCAGTACGTACCTCCAGTATGTATATACTTTCGCTGTGGAAGTTCGAAGCCACGTCTGCCCTCTGTGCGAGGCTGGATGCGGATTAAAGAGCACAGTTGATGCAGGCCTCGTCACGACGGTCCGCGGCAATCCCGACCACGTGGCCAGTCGGGGGCACCTCTGCCCGAAAGCGTTCGGGCTCAGCGAACTACACCTCGATCCTGATCGCCTACTCACTCCGCTGGTGCGTTCATCCACGGGCCAACTCCAGCCAGCGACATGGGATGTGGCCTTCGATGTAATTGGCGAGCGACTTCCAGCCATCATCGGCCGCGATGGAGCCGACGCCGTAGCGGTGTACCTGGGAAACCCCGTGGCGCACGACTTCGCGACGACCCTGTACAGCCAGGCGTTGGTGCGACTGCTCCGGACGCGGAACTACTACACAGCCAACACCGTCGACGCCATGCCGAAATTCGTGTCATGCCTATTGATGTTCGGCGACATGTACACCGTGCCGGTACCCGACGTCGACCGCACCTCTTATCTGCTGATACTGGGCGCCAACCCGCTGGTTTCCAACGGCAGCCTGTTAACGGCGCCGGGCATGAAGGCCAGGCTTCGGGACATGAGGCGTCGTGGTGGGCGAATAGTCGTCATTGATCCCAATCGCACTCAAACCACTGATGAGGCCGACGAGCACCACCGGATTTGGCCGGGCACAGACGCATTGCTGCTTTTCGCGCTCGTGCACGTCTTGTTCGACGAGGGCAGGACTGACATCGGGCGGCTGAGCCCTTTCGTGCGCGGCGTCGAGGAAATCGAACAGATCGCCCGCGATTTCGCACCGGAAACCGTTGCAGCGCAATGCGGTATCACCGCCAATGAGATCCGCCGGCTCGCGCGCGATCTAGCTGCTGCGCCGGCCGCCGCGGTGTACGGGCGCACCGGGACATGCACCTCACCGTTTGGAACAATCACGAGCTGGCTGATCGACGTCCTGAACACTCTCACAGGAAACCTCGACCGCCCCGGCGGAGCGATGTTTGCGCGCCCCGCTGCTGACCTGCGAATGCTCTCACCGCGGCGCCGCATGTCACTGGGCCGTTGGCACAGTCGTGTTCGCGGCGCCCCCGAGTCACTCGGCGAGCTGCCCCTGGCTTGCCTCGCCGAAGAGATCGACACACCCGGTGCCGGCCAAGTAAAGGCGCTCATCACGGTGGCCGGCAATCCTGCGCGTTCTGCGCCGGACAGTGCACGGCTCACCGCTGCCCTGCACAGGTTGGAGTTGATGGTCAGCATTGATCTGTACCGCAACGAGACAACCCGTCATGCTCACGTCGTGTTGCCGGCGCCGTCACCGCTGACCAAACCGCACTACGACTTGTTTTTCAACCACTTCGCGATCCGAAACACCGCAACCTACACCGAACCGGTGCTGCCGCAAGAACCCGACGAGAGACCCGACTGGCAGTCAATTCTGCGACTGGTCGCGGTCATTACCGGACAAGGCCCCCAGGCGGATCTCGACGCAATCGACGACATGGTCGCAGCGTCGATGGCGCGAACGCTCTCTGATTGCGCTGGAGCACAGCTCGACTCGCATGGCGATCAGCCAGGTGTTCGCGGCCCTGAACGACTGCTCGACTATCTGTTGCGGGCCGGTCCGTACAACACCGCCGATGCGCCGCTGGGCGTGGCGGAACTGTGCCCACAGCCGAACGGTCTGGACTTCGGACCTCTCACCTCTCAGCTGCCGGGCTTGCTCGACACCCCCTCGGGTCTCGTCGAGCTGGCGCCCACGCCTTTAGTGCGGGATGTCGCCCGGCTGCGTAAATTCCTCAGGGCCGCACCGTCATCCGACATGGTACTCATCGGGCGCCGTCATCTGCGGTCTAACAACTCATGGATGCACAATCTGCCGAAACTGGCCAAAGGGCCCGACCGCTGCACCCTGCAAATCCATCCCGCTGATGCCGAGCGCCTGGACATCGGACACTACGCTCTCGTCACTTCGGCAGCTGGAGAAGTCGTTGCAGTAGTGGAGAAAACGGACGCGATCAGCCCGGGCGTCGTGTCTCTGCCTCACGGCTGGGGACACGACGAACCTGAAATTGGCGCCAGCGTCGCGGCCCGACGGCCTGGGGTGAACAGCAACATCCTGGCTGTCGGCTCCGTACTGGACCCGCTGTCAGGCACCGCGGTGCTCAACGGCATCCCAGTCCAGGTCACGGCACATTCTGGCCCGAAGGTCTTACCTGAGAACGGAGAAACTGATGTCCACTGAGATCGCGACGGCGAGCAACGCGGCTCTCCACGCCGCATTACTCAACTACGCCGAAGCCAAGAACAGACATGACGTAGATGCGCTCGTCGCGGCGTACGCGTCCGAGGGCCGCTACGAAGGCTCTGGCATCCGAGGGCCGATCACCGGGCACGCCCGACTACGCGAATTCTATGAGGCGCTGTTCGCTTCGATTCCTGACTATCGGGGTCGGTTTGCTGGAACGGCAATCGGTGACAACACCGCCGTGGTCTGGGGTCACATGACCGGTACCGTCGGCGCCGATCTCTTCGGTCGCCCCGCCGCGGCGGGCAGCCGCATCGACGTGCCGGTCACCTTCGTTTGCAAATTCCGCGAGGACGGTCTGCTTCTAAGTGACTGCGGCTATTTCGACACGCACACCCTTTATGAGCAAGCCGGTGTGCGCGAGTTCACGACCACTGCCGAACCAGAACGGATCCAGTCTTTCGTTGCCGAGTGGGCACGATTCTGGTCGGCCCCAGCAGATGCACCGAACTCTGTGCACGCACTCGTCACAGACGATGTCGTACTCAACTGGCCGGGCACGAAGGAACCGTTGCGGGGGCGCGACGCTTACGTCGCTCAGCTGACAGCGGCGGTCACGCGAATTCCAGACCTGACGTTGTCGGTTGTTGACTATGCATATCGCGACGGTGTATTGATGCTGGCTTGGGAAGGTCGCGGAACGATCGCTGGGGAAGAACGTCGCTGGCTCGGGGTCGATCGATTCCGGATCCGTGCGGGCCAAACCGCCGAGACAACAGTCATTTTCGATACTCGGGAGTTATCCCCTGATGTCGCGCGTTGATCAGGAGAGTCAGACCGGAGGGACTAGCGCAACGCCGTCGGGGTCCATCTGCCTGCGCATTGCTCTACGACCGGATCCAACGTCGGATGGCGTCGATGGTGGATTCTGGGGATTCGTTGAAGCACAGCCGGATTCCCGGCGCTGCCTGAATCAGCACGTTGACGATCCGCTCCAACAGCACGGCGTTGTCCAAGGGTGCTCGCACTGCCGCACCGATCATCGCCAGCTGGTAGGCGTCCTGCGACAGGCACTCGCGCAGCGCCTGTTCAGCTGCGTCGGGTGATGTGCTGACATAGCACGGCACAGCGTCGATGCCGGCTTCCCGGACTGCCTTATTAGCCGCCTCGCTGCGTGCTCTGATAGTCGGCTCATCCAGGCCGGGATGTCGGCTGTAATCGAATGCGCTTGGCTGCATCCCGATTGTGAGTACGCGGGGTCTAATGGATCCTGAACTTGTCATTCCGTCCTCCATGCCGTGTCTGCGCCGCCGTGCGCCGTTGGGGTCGTCCTGGCGGATCGTTCTAGAGTCCGACGACGTAATCCACCGCGCCGTCAGGTGGGTGCCGCCGCGCACTGCGCCGAGACATCGATGGGTTTGCCTGTGTACAAGCGCTTCGGTGCGCCTGATTAGGCGGTGCGGCGCCGGCAGCGCTCGCCGCCCCACGCGTGGACCAATGCGGCGACCGGCAGCTCGATTTTTGGACGACGCCGCAAGCGAAATCCGGTGTGACCAGATGACATCGCGATGAAGCTTGCGCCTCGGCGCCGCTGTACAGCGGCGACTCACCGGCTACCCCCTGCGGTCGTCGCTCACTATCGAGGCGCGGGGGTCTGACCAGTCGGGCGTCAGATTGACGACGCCCCTGCCGCTCAGGACGTCCAGCGGAACCGAGACTTGGTCGTGTGCGATCAACCAGACGTCGTCGATCTTGCGCATTCCGTAGGTGACCCGGACCCACATGCCATCCGTCGCCGTCCCGTTGATGAGAGTGCCGCTGAGTCGAACGAAGCCGTGTCCGAACGCCACGTCTTCGCCGACGGTGAACCTCAGGTCGCGGACCTCGTAGGTCACAGTGTCGAAGAGGTGGAATACTTTCGACCAGTTCTCGAGCTTCGCCGCTTGCCCGACATGCTGTAATGGTGGCTCAACATCGAATGACACCACATCGGGCGTGTAGAGCTGCTTCAGCACATCCAAAGACTTCGTCTGTATTCCTTCGACCGCTTTGTCGATCTGCAGGCGGATCTCAACGTCGTCCGCCCGGCGGCTCGTGTGTCGCGCCACGGCCGATTCCTTCACCGTCGAGTTGCCGGCTGAGCGTGACGCAACGGCGCCAGCGCGGTGCTCCAGGCGATGACTTGGTCCAGTGTGGTGTTTAGGGCGACCACGTGGTGATCGCGTGCGATGAA
Organism: Mycobacterium sp. 1245852.3; assembly: GCF_001669335.1. NCBI lineage: Bacteria > Bacillati > Actinomycetota > Actinomycetes > Mycobacteriales > Mycobacteriaceae > Mycobacterium > Mycobacterium sp. 1245852.3. The sequence goes on from NZ_LZLL01000240.1 coordinate 15,421, forward strand.
CCGGGTGTGCTCTTCGAAGTCGGTGAGCAGCGAGATCGCGACCGAGTAGCCCACGTCAGCCATGCCCAGCGTGCTGCATACCGTCCGCAGCTGCACCACGGCGCGGGCGCCGCCGCCCGCGCCGTAGGAGACGAAGCCGACCGCCTTGTCATTCCATTCGGTGAACAGATGGTCGATGGCGTTCTTGAGCACCGCGGGCGCGCCACCGTTGTATTCCGGGGTCACGATCAGGAAGCCGTCGAACGGCGCGATCCGCTCGGCCCACGCCCGGGTGTGCTGATTAAGCGATGGGCCGAACATCGGCGGCACCGGCTCGGCAAGATGAGGCAGCGGGTGATCGTGCAGATCGATCAGTTCGAAATCGGCGTCACCGCGCTGCGATGCCGTCTCCAGCACCCACCGGGCGACCTGCGGACCGTTGCGGTTGGGCCGGGTACTGCCCAGGATGATGCCGATTCTGATCACTTTCTCAACTCCTGCGTCGCTGAATGTGTCATGACCTTTCGACGACGTAACCCGCGGAAATGTCAGGCCGCCTTACACATCGGAGGGCTGATTCGTCGTGTTGATGAGGAAGAGACAGAATGGAGCTGACCGTGAGCCACCCGCACCCGCCCGCCGTGTTCAATGAGCGCCGACATCTGCTCAATGTCGCCTACCGGCTGCTCGGCTCCCTGGCCGAGGCCGAGGATGCGGTGCAGGAAGCCTACGCACGCTGGTATGCGCTGTCCGACGCCCAGCGGAACGCGGTGACGTCACCGGGCGCGTGGCTGACGACGGTTGCCAGCCGGGTCTGCCTCGATCTGCTCGGCTCGGCGCGTGCTCGGCGCGAACGCTATGTGGGCGAATGGATTCCAGAGCCCGTACCCGGCCACTTCGAATGGGCTAGCGGCGCAGTCCCCGCCGATCCCGCCGACCGTGTCACCCTCGATGAGTCGATCAGCATGGCCTTTCTTGTCATGCTCGATTCCATGACGCCGGCCGAGCGGGTGGCGTTCGTCCTGCACGACGTGTTCCGCTACTCCTTCTCCGAGATCGCCGATGTCGTCGGCCGTACGCCCGCGGCTTGTCGCCAGCTCGCCTTCAGCGCGCGGCGCCGCATCGATCTCTCGCGACGACCGTCGAACACCAAGCGGGCCGACATCGTCAGAGCCTTCAAACAGGCTTGGGAAACCAGGGATATCGAGACGCTGATTGGGTTGCTCGACCCGCAGGCGATCGCCAGCGCCGACACCGGCGGCCTGGCGCCGGCCTTCCTCGGCCCGATCGTCGGCGCCGAGCAGATCACCACTGCGTGGATGGAGATCGCGGCCCGCGGCGCCGCGGTCACCCTGAGCGAGCGCGTGGTGAACGGCCAACCCGGTCTGGTTGCACAGCTTGACGGCACGGTCGTGTCGGTCTACGCCTTCGACATCGCCGACGGCCGGATCACCCGCATCTGGGTCATCCGCAATCCGCAGAAGCTGCGGCCATGGACTGCCGACTAGCCGGAACCGACCACACGCCGCGCGGATGCGCCGAAGCGCGCCGCATAGTCGACCGCCGCGGCGGTGTCGGAGGCAAGGCATTTACCAAATCCCTAAGGAGGGCTTCCCCGATGACAGAACGACATGCACCGCCATCCCGCGACCAGATCGACTACTTCGACGATGTATACGCCGGCCAACCGCCGACCGGCGCACCGATTGCGGGCGCCGGCTGGGATTGCGGCCGACCCCAGCCCACGGTGGTCGATCTGCACGCGGCCGGAGCGATCCGTGGTGACGTCCTCGACATCGGCTGCGGCACGGGTGAGAACGCGCTGTATCTTGCCGGTCTCGGCTACCGCGTGACCGGGCTGGACGCCTCCGCCGCCGCGATCCGGCACGCGGGATTCAAGGCCGCCGCGCGCGGATTGGCCGAACGGGTCCACTTTGCTGTCGCCGATGCTCGTGAGTTGTCCGGATTCCACGGCTGGTTCGATACCGTCATCGACTCCGGGTTACTGCACGTCTTCAGCGACGACGACCGGCGCCGCTACATCGCCGCGCTGGGTGCGGTGTGCCGGCCCGGCGCCCGCGTGCACATCATCGCCGTCAGCGACGCGGCGCCGGCTGGGCCCGGCCCGCGCCGACTCAGCGCCGCCGACCTCGTCGAGGCGTTCGCGGACTGGACGCTGTGCAGTCTCGAGCGCAGTGTGATGGTCGGGGCGCTGCCCGGTCAGCACGCACAAGGCGGTATCCCAGCTTGGCTGCTCACCGTAGCGCCGGAGCCGACGTCGGACGGCCAGCCACACTGACAACCGGCGGCCCGGTCACCTCCAACGACGCGGTGTCGCCGTCAACCCGGCGGGTCTGCGAGCTCGTCGAGTAGCTCCTGGAGCGTATCGCGAAGTTCTTCAAGGCGTTTCGTGCCGATGACACGTGCCCACTCCCGTTCGACATCGCGACCAGCGGCCACCCCAACCGGGCGGACGGCAGCGCCGCGTCGAGTCAAGAACACCAGTCGGCCCCGCCGGTCAGCGGGATCCGGACGACGCTCGACGTAGCCCGCGCGTTCGAGTTGCTCGACAGCTTGAGCCATCGACTGTTTACGCATCTGCGCATAAGTGGCCAGCTCGCTGACTTGGATGCCATCGGCCGGAATGAAGGGGAACACGTTGGCATGCGTCGGTCGGATGTCTTCGAATCCCGCACGCACCAGCGCAGCGTCGACCTCGCGGCCCCAGTGCTGATTGAGCAGCCGCAGCAGCAATCCCAGCAACGGTCGACCGTCGGACCCGTCATGTTTAGACAGGCGCCTGTCTAAAGTGTTAGCATTGGCGTGATCGTCAGGCACCTGTCCATTCTATGCCGGGAGTCGGTTCATGCCCCACACCACCGTTGGCGAGTCCACCGTGTTCCACCTGGAGACCGGCTGCGGGCAGCCGATCGTGTTTCTACACGGCAACCCCACCTCGTCGTTCATTTGGCGGGCCATCCTTCCCGATGTGGGCCGCGTCGGCCGTTGTCTCGCGCCGGATCTGATCGGCATGGGCGCCTCAGGCAAGCCGGAGATCGGCTATTCGTTCGCCGACCACGCTGACTACTTGGACGCCTGGATCAACGCACTCGACCTGCCGCCCTTGGTCTTCGTGGGCTACGACTGGGGGGCGGCGCTGGCGTTCGACTGGGCCGCGCACCATCCTGATCGCGTCCGTGCCGTGGCGTTCACCGAGCCCATCGTGCGCCCACTAGCCACCGCCGAGTTCCCGGAGGCGGCGCGTGCGATGTTCGCGGCGCTGCGCACGCCGGAGGTGGGGGAACGCATGGTGCTGCAGGAGAACGTCTTCATCGAGCAGGCCCTCACCTCCACCGTGCTGCGCGGGTTACGGCCCGACGAACTGCAGGCCTACCGCGAGCCATACCCGACCCCCGAGTCGCGGCGGCCGATGCTGGCATGGCCGCGCATGATGCCGCTCGACGGCCAGCCGGCCGAGGTCGTCGCGCGGATCGAGGCCTACGACCGGTGGCTGGCCACTAGCGACGACGTGCCCAAACTGCTCATGACCTGTCCACCCGGGCCGGGATTGATGATGACGCCTGAGTTGATCGACTGGTGCCGAAACCACATTGCCGCACTGGAATTGGCCGAACTGGGGCCCGCCGGACATCACGTTCCAGAGGATCAATCCCCGGCCATCGCGGACGAACTGGTCCAGTGGCTGCTGCGCCACGGTCTGTGCGAGGCGCCGATGGCGCCTCGGAGCGAATCTGTCACCGAGGACGCGTAGATGCTTGCGGTAAGAGTGTTGGAGTTCGGAGGGCCCGACGAGCTGCGCGTAGAGGAGGTCGCGGACCCCACACCCGCAGCCGATCAGGTTCGCATACGGGTCGCGTCGGCCGGGGTGCACTTGGTGGACGCCGCCGTGCGCAGCGGGCGCCCGTTGGGTCCGTTCGGAACGCCGACGCTGCCAATCGTGCCCGGTCGTGAGGTCGCCGGCGTCGTCGACGCCGTCGGCGACGGAGTGGACGCCGAGAGATGGCTGGGCACAAGGGTAGTCGCCAATCTCGGACCGGCCGGTGGTGGTTACGCCGAGTTCGCCCTTGCCGGCACCGAGGGGCTGCACCCGCTGTCGGAGGAAGTCAGCTTCGACGATGCGGTCGCGATGATCGGAACCGGCGCCATGGCGTTGTCCATTCTGGACCTGGCCGCACCTGCGGCGGGGGACGTGGCCGTGGTGACGGCCGCCGCCGGCGGAATCGGGTCCCTGTTGATCCAGGGATTGCGCGCAGCCGGCGCCGACGTCATCGGACTGGTCGGCGATCCCGCGAAACTCGCGGTCGTTGACGACCTCGGAGCGCGGTGGTCGGTCAGCTACTGCACACCAGACTGGCCCGACGAGGTGCGCAGCACGGTGGGACCCCGGCCGATCACCCTAGCCTGCGACGGGGTCGGCGGCGAGGTAGGCCGCGGCGCGCTGGAACTCCTCTCCGTTGGCGGCCGGCTCGTCATGTACGGCGAGGCCTCCGGCAGCATCTGCCCGCTCGACGGCGAAGACATCTTCCGGCGCGGGATCACGGCATCTGCCGCCGCCGGTGCCCGACTCGTCAACCGCCCCGGTGGGCTGCGGCCTCTCGAGGAGCGGGCGTTGGCCGCGGTACGGGACCACACCCTGACCCCCGTGATCGGTCGACGCCTACCGCTGACCCGTGCGGCGGACGCGCACCGCGGTATGGAGGGACGGAGCACCATCGGTAAGACCGTGCTGCACAGCGGATCTGATGACGATGGTGTGGCGCCGCGGTGAGCCGGACCCGCGGGCCGCGGGTTGGTTCGATCGTGCGGTGGGTCGGTTCCGCTCGCGGCCGATCACCTCGTGTACTACTTCTCCGCTTGCAGACCTAAAGGAACATCCTGAAAGGACAATGTCATGACTGTGAGCTTGCGATCGGTTCAGTGATCGCGCTGCTAATGATCGCCGGTTTCAGCCGCGCGAGTTCTGGGCGATCACTGATGGTGACCTTTGTGCCCGGTGCGGCGGTGAGCTGGTTGGTCTTGGGATGAATGTACATGCGTCACGTCGCGGTGCCCTGCTCGGAGACGTTCGTACCGTGGTTCTTCGGTGCGCTAGCCGTTCAATTCCTCCATTTCGCAGAGGAATTCGTCACCGACTTCCGCTCGTTCTTCCCGCGGCTCTACGGCGGAACACCCTACTCGGAGCGGAGGTTCGTCGTGTTCAACATGGTCCCTTACGCGGTATTCGCTTCATGCTGCCTGCTGGTGTTCTATCTCGGAACGCTTCACATGCCGACGCATTCTGTGCACCGAGTGCAGCGGTAAGTCACGCCGGCGCCGCACCGGCCGAGCTGGCCTGCTGGTAGTCGCCGGCCGGCTGCTGCAGGATGACATTCAGCCTATTGAAGGCATTGAGAATGGCGATGTGGGCGACGATGGCAGCAAGTTGGTCGACGTCGTAATGCTCGGCGGCGTTAGCCCAGGCCTCATCTGTGACACGGCGCCCGTCACCGAGGCGGGTGCCCTGCTCCGCGAGCTCGAGCGCGGCGCGTTCTGCGGGGCTGAAGACCGTCGCCTCTCGCCACGCGGCCACCAGGTTGAGCCGCACCGTCGACTCCCCCGCCGCAGCCGCGTCCTTGGTATGCATGTCGAGACAGCAACCGCAGCCGTTGATCTGACTTATCCGGATCTTCAGCAACTCCTGTGTGGCCGCTGGCACTGCCGTCGCCGCGGCCGCCCGGTCTGCGGCAACCAGGTGTTTCACGACCTTCAGCACCACGTTGTTCGTCACGACATCCAGGCGAGGTTTCACGATGATCTCCTTTATTGAGCTGCTCCCAGACACTTCGACGAGACGAATTCACGAAATGTCAGCCGACGGCATTCCACCGGCCTGCGCGTGACTTTCAAATAGTTCAGCAATGCTCGAACACCGGGTGGTCGCCTGCTTGGCCGGCACCGACCAGGATCACCAGGGCAAGGCCAGCACCATCGACGCTGATGGATCTTGGTCCTCAGGCCGCAAACGCGCGATCGTGTACTCCACCGCACTGCCCAATCAAGCATCCCAGCGTCTGAGCAGCCATCAGCAACTGAGACGGCACCTCATCCCAAGTACCTTCGGCGGCCATCCGGCGGCGCCAGGGTCCAGATCGTCTGCCGCCGCCCGAACAGCGACCAGCAGCGCCCGGCTTCGCCGCGCTTGCGATCACCGCTGGGCTGAAATCGGGCTCAGGGCGGCCGCTTTCGCCCCTTCGAGCCCCCGATATGCTTCGCGCATGCCAGTGATGAGCAAGACCGTCGAAGTGGACGCCGACGCCGCGTTGATCATGAAGATCGTCGGCGACTTCGAGGCCTACCCGCAGTGGAACGAGGAGATCAAGGGCCTCTGGGTGCTGGCGCGCTACGACGACGGGCGCCCCAGCCAGCTGCGGCTCGACACCGATTACCAAGGCATGCAGAGCATGTTCATCCAGGCCGTGTACTACCCGGGCGAAAACCAGATCCAGACCGTCCTGCAGCAGGGCGACCTGTTCACCAAGCAGGAACAGTTGTTCTCGGTGGTGTCGATGGGGGCTTCGAGCCTGCTGACCGTGGACCTGGACGTCGAGACCTCGATGCCGGTCCCGGCGCCCATGGTGAAGCAACTCCTCAACAACGTGCTGGACCACCTGGCCGAAAGCCTCAAGCAGCGCGCCGAGCAGCTGGCCGCGAGCTAACAGCCGCGACAGCCCGTTCTCGCCGCGAACGTAAGCCCACTGCGCAAAGGCGCCCCCGAATTCGCAGTGTGCTTACGCTCGCGACCGTCAGGAAGCGCTAAGCCCGGTGCGGTCGCGCATCTCGGTCAGCCGGGTCGCCGCATCGGTGAACTGCCACACGGTGTGCTCGATCACCGCGGCGGTGTCGCGCCGGCGCAGCGCGGCGATCAGCTTGCGGTGGTTGTCCACCGCGGCCTCGCCCCACTGCGGGTCGGCCGCATAGACCAGCACCGGCATGTAGCGCGCGGCGTTGAGCAGGAACCAGGCCAGCTTGATCCGGCCGCTCGCCTGGTTGAAGACGCGGTGAAACGCGAACTCGATGCCGGCGATGGTTTCGGCGTCGCCGGACCCGACGGCGGTGGCCAGCGAGTCGTTGATCCGGTCCAGCTCGTCGATCTCGGCGTCGGTGATGTGGTCGGTGGCCGCCGCCGCCAGCTCGCGGGCGATCGACGCCTGCAGCCAGAAGATGTCCTCGATGTCCTGGCGGGTCAGCGGCAGCACGACGTGGCCGCGGTGTGGTTCGAGCTGCACCATGCCCTCGCCGCGCAGCTTGAGCAGGGCTTCACGCACCGGGGTGACGCTGACCCCGAGCTGGGCCGCGGTCTCGTCGAGCCGGATGAACGTCCCCGGCCGCAGCGAGCCGGACATGATCGCCGCCCGCAGACGCCCGGCCACCTCGTCGGACAACTGCGCCCGTCGCAGCGGCCGCCGACTCCTCGGCTGCATTGACATCGGTGCGTTCACGGGGGCTGCCAGGGCTTTCGTGGGCTTGGCGGGACGGGGTTTAAGTTTTGACGGGTGTTAACGGGGACTTGTCAGTGGATCGTCAACGCCATAGTGTGACCCACACAACACTAAGTTTTATCAAATATCAACCTGGCGCAAGCGGTGCGCGAGTGAAGGGAAGTGTTGAGTTTGACCGCGCAATTGGCGAGCCATCCGACACAGGCGAACGAGCAGCCGTACCTGGCCCGGCGACAGAACTGGGTGAACCAACTGGAACGGCACGCGCTGATGCAGCCGAAAGCGACCGCGCTGCGGTTCCTGGGCAACAGCCTGTCGTGGGGTGACCTGCGCCGCCGGGTGGCGGCGCTGGCCGATGCGCTGAGCCGCCGGGGTGTCGGCTTCGGTGACCGGGTGATGATCCTGATGCTCAATCGCACCGAGTTCGTCGAATCGGTGCTGGCCGTCAACATGCTCGGCGCCATCGCGGTTCCGCTGAACTTCCGACTCACGCCAGCCGAGATCGCGTTCCTGGTCCAGGACTGCGAGGCGCGGGTGATCATCACCGAACCGGTGCTGGCCCCGGTGGCCATCGGGGTCCGCGACATCGAGTCAATGCTGGCCACCGTCGTGGTTGCGGGCGGCCCGGCCGACGACAACGTCCTCGGCTACGAAGACCTGATCGATGAGCCCGGCGAGGAGCACCAACCCGTCGACATCCCCAATGACTCGCCGGCGTTGATCATGTACACCTCGGGCACCACCGGGCGGCCGAAGGGCGCCGTACTGACCCACACGAATCTGACCGGCCAGACCATGACCGGGCTGTACACCAACGGCGCCGACATCAACAACGACGTCGGATTCATCGGGGTGCCGTTCTTTCACATCGCGGGCATCGGCAACCTGCTGACCGGCGTGCTGCTCGGCATCCCGACGGTGATCTACCCGCTGGGCGCGTTCGAGCCCGGACAACTACTCGACGTGCTCGCCGCGGAGAAGGTCACCGGGATTTTCCTGGTCCCCGCGCAGTGGCAGGCGGTCTGCGCCGAACAACACGCTCGCCCGCGCGACCTGAAGTTGCGGGTGATCTCCTGGGGCGCCGCGCCGGCCCCCGACGCGCTGCTGCGGGAGATGTCGGCGAGGTTCCCCGGCGCCCAGATACTGGCCGCGTTCGGCCAGACGGAGATGTCGCCGGTGACGTGCATGCTGCTGGGCGAGGACGCCATTCGCAAACGCGGCTCGGTCGGCAAGGTGATCCCCACCGTGGCCGCCCGCGTCGTCGACGAAAACATGAACGACGTTCCGATCGGCGAGGTTGGCGAAATCGTCTACCGCGCACCAACTTTGATGAGCGGCTACTGGAACAACCCGCAGGCCACGGCGGAAGCGTTCGCGGGCGGCTGGTTCCACTCCGGCGACCTCGTGCGCATGGACGAAGACGGCTACGTGTGGGTGGTCGACCGCAAGAAGGACATGATCATCTCCGGTGGCGAGAACATCTACTGCGCCGAGGTGGAAAACGTCCTCGCCAGCCATCCCAGCATCGTCGAGGTGGCCGTTATCGGCCGGGCGCACGAGAAGTGGGGCGAGGTGCCGATCGCGGTCGCCGCTGTCGCGGGCGACAAGTTAGCGCTCGAAGAGCTGGACGAGTTTTTGACCGAGCGGCTGGCGCGGTACAAGCACCCCAAGGCGCTCGAGATCGTCGATGCGTTGCCGCGCAACCCGGCCGGCAAGGTGCTCAAGACTGAACTGCGGGTTCGCTACGGCGTCGGAGAAATCGACTAAATCCATTCTACGGCAAGAGGTTTTAGGGGCAGAAAGGAAAGTTGACGGGAGCTGTAACGTTTGCCAGCTGTTGGCGAAGGGTTAATTGTGCGGATGCGGTTCACACCTGATTGGCCATCGGGTACATTCCTGTGGTCTCCGTTACTACTTGCCAGTAGGGAGCCGATGGTCACACACGTTGAGTCGGGGCGAGGCGGGGGCACACCCAGCCGCCTCGCGGCGAGGGGGAGAGGCGTGCTACACGATCCGCCGCGGCGCTGGGAGGCGCGCGGTGACGTCGCGAGGGGGCAACGGTGAGTTCAACGTCGACAAGTCGGCGGGGTCCCTACCTGGTTGGCTACGTTCGCGACCAACTGGAGACGCCTTTGACGCTCGTCGGGGGATTCTTCCGGATGTGCGTGCTCACCGGGAGGGCGCTGTTCCGCTGGCCCTTCCAGTACCGCGAATTCATCCAGCAGTGCTGGTTCATCATGCGGGTGGCGTTCCTGCCGACCATCATGGTGTCGATCCCGCTGACCGTGCTGCTGATCTTCACCCTCAACGTCCTGCTCGCCCAGTTCGGGGCCGCTGACCTCTCGGGCGCCGGCGCGGCGATCGGCGCCGTCACCCAGCTCGGCCCGCTGACCACGGTGCTGGTGGTCGCCGGCGCCGGCTCGACCGCGATCTGCGCGGACCTGGGCGCCCGCACCATCCGCGAAGAGATCGACGCGATGGAGGTGCTCGGCATCGACCCGATCCACCGGCTGGTGGTCCCCCGGGTGGTGGCCGCCACCCTGGTCGCGACCCTGCTCAACGGCCTGGTGATCACCGTCGGCCTGGTCGGCGGCTACCTGTTCGGCGTCTACCTGCAGAACGTGTCGGGTGGCGCCTACCTGGCCACGCTGACCACCATCACCGGCTTGCCCGAGGTCGTCATCGCGACGGTCAAAGCCGCCGTCTTCGGACTGATCGCCGGGCTGGTCGGTTGCTACCGTGGCCTGACCGTGCGGGGCGGCTCCAAGGGCCTGGGCACCGCCGTGAACGAGACCGTCGTGCTCTGTGTCGTCGCGCTCTACGCCGTCAACGTCGTGCTGACCACCATCGGTGTCCGGTTCGGGACGGGGCACTGACGTGTCGACTTCCGCCGTCTTCCGCGCCCGCTTCCCGCGGGCGGCAGAGAACCTCAACCGCTACGGCCTCGCCGCCGCTCGCGGTCTCGACGACATCGGTCAGATGGCGTGGTTCGGCGCCATCGCCGTCGGGCACATCCCGCACGCGGTGCGCAACTACCGCAAGGAGACCCTGCGACTCATCGCCCAGATCGGCATGGGCACCGGCGCCATGGCGGTCATCGGTGGCACCGTCGCCATCGTCGGCTTCGTGACGCTGTCCGGTAGCTCGCTGGTCGCCATCCAGGGCTTCGCCTCGCTGGGCAACATCGGCGTCGAGGCGTTCACCGGCTTCTTCGCCGCGCTGATCAACGTGCGCATCGCCGCACCCGTCGTCACCGGCATCGCCATGGCGGCCACGGTCGGCGCCGGCGCCACGGCGGAGCTGGGTGCCATGCGCATCAGCGAGGAGGTCGACGCCCTGGAAGTGATGGGCATCAAGTCGATCTCGTTCTTGGCCTCCACCCGCATCATGGCCGGGCTGGTGGTGATCATCCCGATCTACTCCATGGCGATCATCATGACTTTCCTGTCCCCGCAGATCACCACGACGGTGATCTACGGGCAGTCGAACGGCACCTACGAGCACTACTTCCGGACGTTCCTGCGCCCCGAGGACGTGTTCTGGTCATTCTTGGAGGCCATCATCATCACCGCGGTCGTGATGATCACCCACTGCTTCTACGGCTATGAGGCCGGCGGCGGTCCGGTCGGCGTGGGCGAGGCCGTCGGTCGGTCGATGCGCTTCTCGCTGGTCTCGGTACAGGTCGTCGTGTTGGCCGCCGCGTTGGCGCTCTATGGCGTCAACCCCAACTTCGCGCTCACGGTGTAACCGCCATGGCCAGCCCGATCCAGACCAACGCCCCCCGCACCCCGCCCTACAAGCTGGCCGGCGTGGCGCTGCTGGTCGTCGCCGCGCTGGCGCTGGCCCTGATCTATGGGCAGTTCCGGGGCAGCTTCACCCCCAAGACGCAACTGACCATGCTGGCAGCGCGCGCCGGCCTGGTGATGGACCCGGGTTCGAAGGTCACCTACAACGGGGTGGAGATCGGCCGGGTGGGCTCGATCTCGGAGACGGTGCGCGACGGCAAGCCGGCCGCCAAGTTCACCCTTGAGGTGTATCCGCGCTACCTGAAGCTGATCCCGTCGAATGTCAACGCCGATATCAAGGCGACGACGGTGTTCGGTGGCAAGTACGTCTCGCTGACGACGCCGGCGAATCCGTCGCCGCAGAAGATTTCGTCGCGCACGGTAATCGACGCGCGCTCGGTGACCACCGAGATCAACAC
>NZ_LZLL01000241.1:0-3270 GCF_001669335.1 Mycobacterium sp. 1245852.3
CGGTGCCGGTGGGGGTGGTAGGTGAGTTGTATGTGGCCGGTGCTGGTGTGGGGGTGGGGTATTGGCGGCGTGCGTCGTTGACGGGGTCGCGGTTTGTGGCGTGTCCGTTCGGGGGGCCGGGTGCGCGGATGTATCGCACCGGGGATTTGGTGTGCTGGACACCCGATGGGCAGTTGCGCTATGTGGGTCGCGCTGATGAGCAGGTCAAGATCCGCGGGTATCGCGTCGAGCTGGGGGAGGTGCGTAGCGCGTTAGCTGGTGTGGCGGGGGTGGAGCAGGCGGTGGTCGTCGCTCGTGAGGATCCACCTGGTGATAAGCGGCTGGTGGGTTATGTCACGGAATCCCGTTCGGGGGCGGTCGATCCCAGCCAGGTGCGTGCTCGGCTGGGTGAGCTGTTGCCGGCCTATATGGTGCCGGCTGCGATCGTGGTCCTCGACGCCATGCCGCTAACGGTCAACGGCAAACTCGACACCCGCGCGCTACCCGCACCCGAATACAGCACGGTTCCGCATCAGATCCCGACCAACGCGACCGAAGAAGCTCTCACCAACATCTATGCCCAGGTCCTGGGCGTGCAGCGGGTCGGGATCAACGACTCGTTCTTCGACCTGGGCGGGGATTCGTTGGCGGTGATGCGTCTGGTCGCCGCGGTCAACGCGAACTTGGGCGCCGACCTTTCGGTGCGGGCGGTGTTCGAGGCGCCGACGGTGGCCCGGTTGGCGCCGCGTATCAGTGATGCGAGGCGGCGGCCACAGTCGGCTTTAATCCCGGTCCCGCGGCCTGCGGTTGTTCCGTTGTCGTTTGCGCAGTCGCGGTTGTGGTTCATCGACCAGTTGCAGGGGCCGTCGCCGGTCTACAACATGCCGGTGGTGCTGCGACTGCAAGGCGATTTGAAGGCCGAGGCGTTGGGGGCGGCCCTGGCTGATGTGGTGGCCCGCCACGAAACCCTGCGCACGCTGATCACCGCGCCCGAAGGAGCGCCTCGACAATTGATTGTCCCGATCGCTCAAGCCGAATTCGGCTGGGAGATCGTTGATGCCAGCGGCTGGCCCGCGAGTCAGCTGGACGAGACCATCGGCGCCATTACCCGGCACCCGTTCGATCTGGCGCGGGAGATTCCGGTGCGGGCGCGGCTTTTCCGGGTGGGTGAGGATGAGCATGTGCTGGCAGGGGTGGTCCATCACATCGCTGCTGATGGGATGTCGGTTGGGCCGCTGGTGCATGACTTGGGGATGGCCTATGCCAGCCGGTGCCAGGGGCGTGCCCCCGAGTGGGCGCCGTTGCCGGTGCAGTATGCCGATTACACCCTGTGGCAGCGCGCCCGGTTAGGGGATCTCGACGACGAGAACAGTCGGCTGGGCGCCCAGTTGGCGTACTGGCAGGATGCTTTGGCTGGGATGGCTGAGCGGTTGGCGCTTCCGGTCGACCGGCCTTACCCGGTGGTGGCTGATCACCGCGGTGCCACGGTGGAGCTGGATTGGCCGGCCGAGTTGCAGCAGCAGGTGGCGGTGGTGGCCCGGGAGCACAACGCGACGACCTTCATGGTGGTGCAGGCCGCGTTGGCGGTGGTGCTGTCGAAGTTGAGTGCGAGTTCTGATGTGGCGGTGGGTTTCCCGATCGCCGGACGGCAAGACCCTGCTCTGGAGGGGTTGATCGGGTTTTTCGTCAATACCTTGGTGCTGCGGGTCGATCTGGCCGGGGATCCCACGGTCGCCGAGCTCCTGGCCCAGGTGCGCCGGCGCAGTCTGGAGGCCTATGAGCACCAGGACGTGCCCTTCGAACTGCTCGTCGACCGACTCAACCCCACCCGATCACTGACCCATCACCCCCTGATCCAAGTGCTGTTGGCCTGGCAGAATGCCGACGCCACCGACCTCCACCTGAGCGATGTACGGATAACCCCCATACCGGCCGACATTCACAGTGCGCCCATGGATCTGGCCTTCTCCCTGGCCGAGCGCTTGACCGCTGCGGGTGAACGGGCGGGGATCGGCGGCACGGTGCAGTTCCGCACCGATGTATTCGACGTAGCCACAATCACTACCCTCGTCGATCGGTTCCAGGGGGTGTTGATGGCCATGGTCGCCGACGCCGGGCAACGGTTGTCCTCGATCGATGTGCTCGATGAGGGTGAGCGCACCTGGCTGGATGGGTGGGGTAATCGCCGGGTGTTGAGCGCGCCGGGTACCGGGGCGGTGTCGATTCCCGAGTTGTTCGCGGTTCAGGTGGCCCGCATGCCGGGGGCGGTGGCGGTGGGTTTCGAGGGCCGCGAGCTGACTTATCGGGAGCTTGATGAGGTTTCGGATCGGTTGGCGCATGGGCTGGTTGACCGCGGGGTAGGCCCAGGCGGGTTGGTGGGGTTGTTGTGTTCGCGGTCGGCTGAGGCGATCGTCGCGATGTTGGCGGTGCTTAAGGCGGGGGCGGCTTATGTTCCGATCGACCCTGCGGTGCCGGCGGCGCGCATGGAGTTCTTGTTGGCTGATGCCGCGCCGGTGGTGGTGTTGACGACGGGGGGACTGGGCGAGCGGCTGGACGGGTTCGAGGTGGTGGTGATCGACCTTGGTGAGCTGGCTGTCGGTGCTGGGCCCGTGAGTGCGCTGCCGTTGCCTGATCCGGGTGATGTCGCGTATCTGATCTATACCTCGGGTACTACGGGTGTTCCCAAAGGTGTTGCGGTGACCCATCACAACGTTACTGAGCTGATGGCGTCATTGGCTGCTCGAGTGCCGGTTGGTGCGGGTCAGGTGTGGTCGCAGTGGCATTCCTACAGCTTTGACATTTCGGGCTGGGAGATTTGGGGCGCGTTGCTCAATGGCAGCCGGTTGGTGGTGATACCCGATGCGGTGGTGGGCTCCCCGGATGAGTTGCACGCGTTGGTGATAGCCGAGCGAGTCAGTGTGCTCAGTCAAACCCCGTCCGCCTTGAGCGTGTTGTCTCCGCGGGGTTTGGAGTCGGTGACCGTGCTGGTCGGCGGTGAGGCCTGCCCGGCCGAGGTGGTGGATCAGTGGGCGGCGGCTGGGCGGGTGCTGATCAATCAGTACGGTCCGACCGAGACCACGATGTGGGTGGCGATGAGTGCGCCGTTGGCCCCGGGTGCGGCTGTGGTGCCCATCGGGTCACCGGTGCCCGGGGCGGCGCTGTTCGTGCTGGACCAGTGGTTGCATCCGGTGCCGGTGGGGGTGGTTGGTGAGTTGTATGTGGCCGTGCTCGCGTTCCTGGCGTACCTGTACACGGTGGTGCTGTTCGCCCCGGTGCTGATCGTGCTGGAGC
>NZ_LZLL01000242.1:0-8014 GCF_001669335.1 Mycobacterium sp. 1245852.3
CGCAACAGACCCAGCACGTCGCGCAATTTCTTGTATTCGCAACCGGCGAAGCCGTTGACCTTGAACACCCGGCCAAGCCCACACCTCCCGTCAGCACTGCCGCCGGCAATGGGGTCGCGCCGCGGCCGGCCAAGGCCGCCACTCCCCCGCCCGCGGAGGGTGACGAGCTGCAGACGCTGCGCGGCGCCGCCGCGGCCGTCGTCAAGAACATGTCGGCCTCGCTGGACGTGCCGACGGCGACCAGCGTGCGCGCCGTGCCCGCCAAGCTGATGATCGACAACCGGATCGTCATCAACAACCAGCTCAAGCGCACCCGCGGCGGCAAGATCTCGTTCACCCACCTGCTGGGCTATGCGCTGGTGCAGGCGATCAAGAAGTTCCCGAACATGAATCGGCACTACGCCGAGATCGACGGCAAGCCCACCGCGGTGACGCCGGCGCACACCAACCTGGGCCTGGCCATCGACCTGCAGGGCAAGGACGGCAAGCGTTCCCTGGTGGTCGCCGGGATCAAGGGCTGCGAAACCATGCGGTTCGCGCAGTTCGTCACCGCCTACGAAGACATCGTGCGGCGCGCCCGCGACGGCAAGCTGACCGCCGAAGACTTTGCGGGCGTGACCATTTCGCTGACCAACCCGGGCACCATCGGCACCGTGCACTCGGTGCCGCGGCTGATGAACGGCCAGGGCGCCATCATCGGGGTGGGCGCCATGGAATACCCCGCCGAGTTCCAGGGCGCCAGCGAGGAACGCATCGCCGAGCTGGGCATCGGCAAGCTGATCACCCTGACCTCGACCTACGACCACCGCATCATCCAGGGCGCGGAGTCCGGCGACTTCCTGCGCACCATCCACGAGATGCTGCTGTCGGATGCGTTCTGGGACGAGATCTTCCGCGAGCTGGGCAACCCGTACCTGCCGGTGCGCTGGAGCACCGACAACCCGGATTCGATCGTCGACAAGAACGCCCGGGTGATGGAGTTGATCGCGGCCTACCGCAATCGCGGTCACCTGATGGCCGACATCGACCCGCTGCGCTTGGACGGCAGCCGGTTCCGCAGCCACCCCGACCTCGAGATCCTCAACCACGGCCTGACGCTGTGGGACCTGGACCGGGTGTTCAAGGTCAACGGCTTCGCCGGTTGCGAATACAAGAAATTGCGCGACGTGCTGGGTCTGTTGCGCGACGCCTACTGCCGCCACATCGGCGTGGAATACACCCACATTCTCGAACCCTCGCAGCAGGAATGGCTGCAGCAGCGCGTCGAGACCAAACACGTCAAGCCGACGGTGGCCGAGCAGAAGTTCATCCTGAGCAAGCTGAACGCGGCCGAGGCCTTCGAGACCTTCCTGCAGACCAAATATGTTGGCCAGAAACGCTTTTCACTGGAAGGCGCGGAAAGCATCATTCCGATGATGGACGCGGCGATCGACCAGTGCGCCGAGCACGGCCTCGACGAGGTGGTCATCGGCATGCCGCACCGGGGCCGGCTCAACGTGCTGGCCAACATCGTCGGCAAGCCGTACTCGCAGATCTTCTCCGAGTTCGAGGGCAACCTCAACCCGGCACAGGCGCACGGCTCCGGCGACGTCAAGTACCACCTGGGCGCCACCGGCGTGTACCTACAGATGTTCGGCGACAACGACATTCAGGTGTCGTTGACGGCCAACCCGTCACACCTGGAAGCCGTCGACCCGGTGCTCGAGGGTCTGGTGCGCGCCAAGCAGGACCTGCTCGACCACGGCGCCGAGGACCAGGGGGACGAAAAGGCCTTCTCGGTGGTGCCGATGATGCTGCACGGCGACGCCGCGTTCGCCGGTCAGGGCGTGGTCGCCGAGACGCTGAACCTGGCCAACCTGCCCGGTTATCGCGTCGGCGGCACCATCCACATCATCGCCAACAACCAGATCGGCTTCACCACCGCGCCGGAGTATTCGCGGTCCAGCGAGTACTGCACCGACGTCGCGAAGATGATCGGGGCGCCGATCTTTCACGTCAACGGCGACGACCCGGAAGCGTGCGCGTGGGTGGCCAAGCTGGCCGTCGATTTCCGGCAGGAGTTCAAGAAGGACGTCGTCATCGACATGCTGTGCTACCGCAAGCGCGGGCACAACGAGGGCGACGACCCGTCGATGACCAACCCGGCGATGTACGACGTCGTCGACATCAAGCGCGGGGTGCGCAAGAGCTACACCGAAGCCCTGATCGGCCGCGGCGACATCTCGATGAAGGAAGCCGAGGACGCGCTGCGCGACTACCAGGGCCAGCTGGAGCGGGTGTTCAACGAGGTCCGCGAGCTGGAGAAACACGGCGTGCAGCCCAGCGAGTCGGTCGAGGCGGACCAGATGCTGCCGGCCGGGCTGGCCACCGCGGTGGACAAGGCGCTGCTGGCCCGCATCGGTGACGCGTTCCTGGCCCTGCCCGACGGCTTCACCGCACACCCGCGGGTGCAGCCGGTGCTGGAGAAGCGGCGCGAGATGGCCTATGAGGGCAAGATCGACTGGGCCTTCGGCGAACTGCTGGCGCTGGGCTCGCTGGTGGCCGAGGGCAAGCTGGTGCGGCTCTCCGGGCAGGACACCCGCCGCGGCACCTTCTCCCAGCGGCACTCGGTGATCTTCGACCGCAACACCGGCGCCGAGTTCACGCCGCTCAAGCTGCTGGCGACCAACGCCGACGGCACCCCGACCGGCGGCAAGTTCCTGGTCTACGACTCGCCGCTGTCGGAGTACGCCGCCGTGGGCTTCGAGTACGGCTACACGGTGGGCAACCCTGACGCCCTGGTGTTGTGGGAGGCGCAGTTCGGCGACTTCGTCAACGGCGCGCAGTCGATCATCGACGAGTTCATCAGCTCCGGCGAGGCCAAGTGGGGCCAGCTGTCCAACGTTGTGCTGCTGCTGCCGCACGGCCACGAGGGTCAGGGTCCCGACCACACCTCGGGGCGCATCGAGCGCTTTCTGCAGCTGTGGGCGGAGGGGTCGATGACGATCGCGGTGCCCTCGACGCCGTCCAACTACTTCCACCTGTTGCGCCGGCACGCCCTCGACGGCGTGCAGCGTCCGCTGATCGTGTTCACCCCGAAGTCGATGCTGCGCAACAAGGCGGCGGTCAGCGACGTCCGAGACTTCACCGAGATCAAGTTCCGCTCGGTGCTCGAAGAGCCGACCTACGAGGATGGCATCGGTGACCGCGGCAAAGTCACCCGGGTCCTGCTGACCAGCGGCAAGCTCTATTACGAGCTGGTGGCCCGCAAGGCCAAGGACAATCGCGACGACGTGGCGATCGTGCGGATCGAGCAACTCGCTCCGCTGCCGAAGCGCCGGCTGAATGAAACGCTGGACCGCTACCCCAACGTGCAGCAATACTTCTGGGTCCAGGAGGAACCGGCCAACCAGGGCGCCTGGCCGCGTTTCGGGCTGGAGCTGCCCGAGCTGCTGCCCGACAAGCTGACCGGCCTCAAGCGCATCTCGCGCCGGGCGATGTCGGCGCCGTCGTCGGGGTCGTCGAAGGTGCACGCCGTCGAGCAGCAGGAGATCCTCGACACGGCCTTCGCCTGACGGGCTTCGGTGACCCGCAGGTATCAGGGACCGCTGGTACCGGCTAGCCTCGACGCAAACGTGCCAAAGAAGGAAGGGTGCTCATGCAAGGGTTCGCCGGCAAGGTCGCGGTGGTGACGGGCGCGGGTTCGGGTATCGGGCAGGCGCTGGCCCTGGAGCTGGCCCGCTCGGGCGCCAAGGTGGCGATCAGCGACGTCGACCTCGACGGCCTGGGCCAGACCGAGGAGCAGCTGAGGGCGATCGGCGCGTCGTTCAAGTCGGATCGGCTCGACGTGACCGAGCGCGAGGCCTTCCTGGCCTACGCCGACGGCGTCAAGGAGCACTTCGGCAAGGTCAACCAGATCTACAACAACGCCGGCATCGCCTTCACCGGCGACGTGGAGGTCAGCCAGTTCAAGGACATCGAACGGGTGATGGACGTCGACTTCTGGGGCGTCGTCAACGGCACCAAGGCGTTCCTCCCGCACCTGATCGCCTCCGGCGACGGCCACGTCGTCAACGTGTCCAGCGTGTTCGGGCTGTTCTCGGTGCCCGGGCAGGCGGCGTACAACTCGGCCAAGTTCGCCGTGCGGGGCTTCACCGAGGCGCTGCGGCAGGAGATGGTCGCGGCCGGCCACCCGGTGGCGGTCACCACGGTGCACCCGGGTGGCATCAAGACCGCGATCGCGCGCAACGCGACGGCCGCCGAGGGGCTCGACCCCGAGCAGCTCGCGAAGCTGTTCGACAAGCGGCTCGCCAGGACCAGCCCGCAGCGCGCCGCCCAGATCATCCTGGACGCGGTCCGCAAGAAGAAGGCCCGGGTGCTGGTCGGCACTGACGCCAAACTCCTGGACGTGATGGTGCGGCTGGCGGGCCCGTACTACCAGCAGCTCTTCGGCCCGGTGATGGGCCGGTTGCTGCCCAAGCAGTGATCGATCTCTCAGTGTCGAGGGTCGCCGATTCACCGTTTCGCCCTGCTGTAGTCAGCATCGCTGGTAACGATTAGCGTCAAGCGGTTAACCCTGGTCGAGGGAGTTTGCATGGATAGGTTCGCCGGCAAGGTCGCCGTGGTCACCGGAGCGGGTTCCGGTATCGGCCAGGCGTTGGCGGTCGAGCTGGGCCGGGCCGGTGCCAAGGTGGCGATCAGCGACGTCGACACCGAGGGGCTGGCCCAGACCGCCGAACAGCTGACGGCGATCGGCGCGGCGTTCAAGTCGGACCGGCTCGACGTGACCGAACGCGAGGCCTTCCTGGCCTACGCCGACGCCGTCAACGAGCACTTCGGCCAGGTCAACCAGATCTACAACAACGCCGGCATCACCTTCATCGGTTCCATCGAGGACAGCCGGTTCAAGGACATCGAGCGGGTGATCGACGTCGACTACTGGGGCGTCGTCAACGGCACCAAGGCCTTCCTTCCGCACCTGATCGCCTCCGGCGACGGGCACGTCATCAACATCTCGAGCGCGCTGGGCCTGTTCTCCGCGCCCGGCCAGGCGGCCTACGTCTCGGCCAAGTTCGCCGTCCGCGGCTTCACCGAGTCGCTGCACCAGGAGATGGCCCGCGCCGGGCACCCGGTGCGGGTGACGACGGTGCACCCGGGCGGCATCAAGACCGCGTTCGCCCGCAACGCCACCGGCGTCGAGGGCCTCGACCATGCCGAGTTGGCCACCGTGTTCGAGGAGCAGCAGGCCAAGACCACCCCGCAGCGGGCCGCCCAGCTCATCCTCGAAGGCGTGCGAAAGAACAAGGCGCGGGTGCTGGTCGGTCCGGACGTCAAGGCGATGGACCTGCTGGTGCGGCTCGCCGGACCGAACTACGAGCGGCTGGTCGGCGGCCCCGTGATGAGCCGGGTCAAGGACTTCGTCACCCGGTTGCTGCCGAAGCGCTGACCCGGTCGATGAGCGCGTGGATACGCGCGAGAGAGGGCCGGGGCACGTCAGCCTTGATCGTCAGCGGCCGAGCGGATGCTCGGCCAGCCAGCCTCCCGCCACCGCCTGCGGGTCGGCACCCGCGCGCACCTGGCGGCGCATCTCGACCAGGGCGGCGGTGTCCAGCACGCCGGCCACCTCGTTGATCGCCAGCAACTGCCGTTCGCTCAACGCGTTGCGCCGATACAGCGGCACCACGTTCTCCGCGCGGATCAGCGCGGGCTTGCCGTCGGCCAGCGCGACCAGGTCGCCGGGCACGCCCGGGTCGGCCGTGGTGGTCCACCCGGCGGTCAGCTGGCCGGACCTGATCGCGGCGAACATCGTTGCCTTGTCCGGGTATTCGCGCGGGGCGGCGAGCCGGCAGGCGCCGATCGCCGACGGTTCCGGCTGCCCGCCGACAGCGCCGACGACGAGGCCGTCGCAGTGCCGGGGCAGCGTGCTCAGGTCCGCGCTGACCTCGCTGCCGCCCCAGGACTTGGCCGTCGGCTGGCTCACCAGCAACACGGGCTTGTCCTCCGCGGCCGTCGTGTAGTCCCCCGCCACGACACCCTCGGGCAGCGCGGCGATCATCGCGCGGTAGACGTCTTTGTCCGACATTGCCGTCGCGCCGGGCTGCAACGCCTGCAACACGCGGCCGGTGAAGGCGGGCACGACGGTGACTGCGCCCGAATCCAATTGGGCCTTCGGGTCGGTGGTCGCCTGGAACCGCGCACCGAATCCGTATGACCGCAAGGCAGCGACGTAGACGCCGGCCAGCAGCGCCGAGTCGGCGTCCGGGCGGGAACCGACCACCACCTCGGCACGGGCCCGGTGGTCACCGGTGTCGGTTGCGCAACCGGCCACAGCCACCACGGCGGCGAGCAGCGGCACCGCCAGCCTGCCGATTCTCACCCCCCGGCGACGGTCGTGTCTGAGGCTTCCGTGGCCAGCGCCACCGCTGAGGCGACCGCTTCCCCGACCCGCGTGTCCAGCGGGCTGGGAACGATGCGGTCGAGCGCCAGGTCGTCGCTGACGACGGAGAAGATCGCCTCGGCCGCGGCGACCATCATCTTTTCGGTGATCCGCCGGGCACCGGCCTCCAGCGCACCGCGGAACACCCCGGGGAAGGCCAGCACGTTGTTGATCTGATTCGGGAAATCGCTGCGGCCGGTGGCCACCACCGAGGCGTACTTGGCCGCGATCTGCGGGTGGATCTCGGGGTCGGGGTTGGACAGCGCGAACACGATCCCGCCCGGCGCCATGGTGGCGATCATCTCCTCGGGCACCACGCCCCCGGACAATCCGAGGAACACGTCGGCGCCCCGGACGGCTTCGGCCAGGCTGCCGGTCAGGCCGGCGGGGTTGGTGCGCTGCGCCAGCGCCACCTTGACGTCGTTCATGTCGTCGCGACCGGTGTGCAGGATGCCGCGCGAGTCGAGCACGGTGATGTCCGAAACACCCATCACCATCAGGAGATTGGTGCACGCGACGCCGGCCGCACCGGCCCCGGAGACCGCCACCTTCAGCGAGGTCATGTCGCGGCCGAGCAGCTTGCTGGCGCCCATCAGCGCGGCCAGCACCACGATCGCGGTGCCGTGCTGGTCGTCGTGCATCACCGGGCAGTCCAGCGCCTCGATGAGGCGACGCTCGATGTCGAAGCAGCGCGGCGCGGAGATGTCCTCGAGGTTGACGGCGCCGAAGGTCGGGCGCAGCCGCACCAGGGTTTCCACGATCTCGTCGGGATCCTTGGTGTCCAGCACGATCGGGATGGCGTTCAGCCCGCCGTACGCCTGGAACAGGGCGCACTTGCCTTCCATCACCGGCAGCGACGCCGCGGGGCCGATGTCACCGAGGCCCAGCACCGCGCTGCCGTCGCTGACCACGGCCACCAGCCGGTTCGCCCACGTGTAGCGGGCCGCCTGAGTGTGGTCGGCGGCGATCGCGCGGCTGACCTGCGCCACACCGGGCGTGTAGGCGATCGACAGGGCGCGCTGGGTGTCCAGGGGCGACGTCAGGCCTACCGAAAGCTTGCCGCCGACGTGTGCCTCGAAGATCTCCGCATCGGTGATCACGCCCTGCTCGGCATGCGTCTGTATCGATTCAAGCAATTCGGACACGCGCTTCAGGGTACTGACTACCCATTAGTAGGCCTAATTGGTGATGTGGTCGCAACGTCGGCCCGCCGCGGCCGCGATCGCGGCTAAATCAGCTTGAGCTCGGTGACGGCGCTGCGCTCGTCGACCAGCTCGGCGGTGGTCTTGTCGATGCGGCCGCGGGAGAACTCGTCGATCTCCAGCCCCTGCACAATCGACCAGTTGCCGTCCTTGGTGGTCACCGGGAACGACGACACGATCCCCTCGGGCACGCCGTAGGAGCCGTCGGAGTAGACCGCCATCGAGACCCAGTCCCCCTCCGGGCTGCCCAGCAGCCAGGACCGGGCGGCGTCCACGGTCGCCGAAGCCGCCGAGGCCGCCGAGGAGGCGCCGCGCGCGTCGATGATCGCCGCGCCGCGCTTGGCGACGGTCGGGATGAAGTCGTTCTCGATCCAGTTCTGGTCGTTGACCACCTCGG
>NZ_LZLL01000243.1:0-10894 GCF_001669335.1 Mycobacterium sp. 1245852.3
CTGCACGGCTAACGAAGCCGTTTTCGCACAACGGTTGTCAGCCGACCGGAGCGATCAGGGTCTGGCCGGCCATCAGGTTGGGCGAGTGCAGGTCGTTGAGTTCGCGGATACGGTCGGCGACCTGGGTGGTCGGCGCGTCGGGCGCGACCCGGTGCGCGAAGTCCTGCAGCGACTCCCCCGCGTCGACGCGGACGACCGCGAGCCGGTCGGGAACGTGGGCCGCGGAGTTGGCGGAGTCGCCGTTGAGCACCTGGCCGACGTTCGCGACGAGACCCAGCCACAGCGTGATCGCCCCGGCGGCCACTGCCAGCCCGATCGTCGACGCCCAGGTGGTGGCGCGCCTGCGGTGCGGAGCGACCGACATCGCCACCCCGGTGCCGTAGTAGCGCGTCGCCGCACCCGCCGGGCGGGCCGGCGCGGGCCTGCGAGACCGGGCCAGTCCGTCACGTCCGTACCGAACGCCTTGGACGGGTCCGTTGATCGGGCGCCGAAGACTGCTGATACGCGGCGCAGGCGTGTGGATGACTGTCATCTTCGTTCCTCCGGTCAACTAGCTCTCGCTCGTGTGTTCGACACTAATCGCTTGTGTGTTCGAAACCCGAACATTTGAGCGAAGCGTGTCGCACGAGCAAACGCTAGATCACACCACCGACAAGTTCGTCGGCCTCTACCACTGTCACGAGGCCCAAATACCCGATATCCCGAAGAGTTACACATTTGTGATTCACCCGACTTTGGGCCTTCTCCGCCGGCGTTCCATCCAGGGCGACACGCCACTCGAACACATGTTTGATTCTTGTTCGTCGGGCGGCTACATTCAGTGCCATGGGCGACAGCAACGACATTTCTCCGCCCGGCCCCGAAGGCCGGTTGCACTCCGTGGATCCTTCGCTGACCGAGCGGCAGCGCACCATTCTGAATGTCATCCGCGCGTCGGTCACCAGCCGCGGCTACCCGCCGAGCATCCGCGAGATCGGCGACGCCGTCGGCCTGACGTCGACCTCATCAGTGGCACACCAGCTGCGCACCCTGGAGCGCAAGGGATACTTGCGGCGCGATCCCAATCGTCCGCGAGCGGTCGATGTCCGCGGGGCCGACGACGAGGTGGCGGCGCCCGCCACCGAGGTGGCCGGCTCGGATGCCCTGCCCGAACCCACGTTCGTCCCGGTGCTCGGGCGTATCGCGGCGGGCGGACCGATCCTGGCCGAGGAGGCCGTCGAGGACGTCTTTCCCCTGCCGCGCGAATTGGTCGGCGAGGGAACGCTTTTCCTGCTCAAGGTGGTCGGCGATTCGATGGTCGACGCCGCGATCTGTGACGGCGACTGGGTGGTGGTGCGTCAGCAGAACGTCGCCGACAACGGCGACATCGTCGCGGCGATGCTCGATGGCGAAGCCACCGTCAAGACCTTCAAACGCGCCGGCGGTCAGGTCTGGCTGATGCCGCACAACCCGGCGTTCGACCCCATCCCCGGCAACGACGCGAGCGTGCTCGGCAAGGTCGTCACGGTCATCCGCAAGGTCTGACGCGCGAGGAGTCAGTCGGCCCGGGTGAAGCCGTTGGCCAGCGCGACTTCCTCGCTCGACAACCAGATTTCGGCGAGCGTGTCCTGATACAGGTCGCTGCCCGGCGTGTAGTACAGCCCGTAACGGGCGCTGGCCTTGATCGGGTATCCGTCGGGCGCCTGGTACGGGTCGTCGAGCGGCAGATGGATCGTCGGCCGGCCGTCCGGGCCCGCCAGACCGTTTTCCGAGCCGTCCTCGGCGTCGTCGGCGGCGGCGTGCCGACCGCTACGCGCCGGCGTCCCCGCGGCGACCGCACCGGCGCCCACGGCGTCCGCCGCGTCGGCTCCCGTGGCGCTGTCGGCCCCCGACTCGACATCGGGCTCGGGCGTGGCGACGTCGAGGTAGTCGTCCTCGGGCTCGGCGGTCGCCAGGGCGCCGGTCACGGCGTCGGTGTCCGGCGGGGTGCGGGGAACGACGACGTCGGGATACTCGTCGTCCGGGTAGGCCTCCCGCGCGTAGTCGGCGTCGGGGTCCTCGGCGTCGACGTAGGCCGCGTCGTCCGCGGTCTCGGGCTCGGCGAGCTCGGGGACTTCGTCGGCGTAGTCGGTGTAGTCGGCCTCGGCGGCGGGATAGTCGGCCTCCGGCAGCATCTCCTCGGAGACGACGGGGATGGAGTCGGTGTCGACGGCGTCGGGGTCGTCCTGCTCGAATCCGTAATCGCTCTCGGCCGGAGCCTGACGTTGCCAGCTGACCCGCCCGACGTCCGGCGCCGGTTCGGCCGGCGCGCTCAGCGGCGCGAACGACTCGGCGTCGTGCTCGGAATCGTCGTGCCCCCACGGGCCGTCGGCGTCGTAGCCGAAGTCGCGGCCGCGGTCGGGCGCATAGCCCGCAACGTCGGGTTGCCCGGGCCGGCGCCGGCGCCAGCCGAACAGCACCCACGCCAGGAGTACGAGCAGCACCAACACCGGAATGGCGGCCATCAGCCACCACCAGTGCCAGGTGAACTTCTTGGCGTGCGCCGGCATGGCCGAATTGCTGGGCTGGTTCTGACCCGACACCTGCAGGCCGGACAGCAGGGGCGCCAGGTTGGCCGGTTCCGTGCTGAACGTGTTCTTGGCCCGGTTCCATGAGATCTTGCCGCCGGTGAACTGCTGCGAAATCACGTCGCCGTTCACGGTTTGGTCGCCGACCGGCGCGCCGAGCTTGCCGGCGGGGGCGCGCAGCTTGTCCCACGCCGCCTTCATCGCGCCGCGGATGACGAACGCGCCGTGCTCCGACGTCCAGAAGATGACCGGCTTGTCGGCGGCGGAGAAGGTGCAGACCTTGCTGGAAGGGCCTATGCCGCCGTCGGTTTCGTTGGTGGTGGGGAATCCGAGGTCGCTGCCCACCGGGCCGCCCAGCGACTCGTATTTGGCCAGGATGTCGCTCTCGACGGCGTTCGCGCCGGTGGCCGGCGTGAAGAACACCTTTCCGCCGGCGAAGTTCTGAGCGATCCCGTCACCGCCGACGGAATATTGGCCGCCCTGCTTGGCGCCCAACGGCCCGCTGGGTCCGCCCGCCGCGCGCCACGCCGTGTTGATCGCCGCGGTGGGATCGATCGCCACCTGCAGGCCCTTCAACTGGTCGGCCAGCGCCGGCGGTTCGGTGGTGAACTGCTTGGTCTGCCGGTTCCACGAGACCTGGCCGCCGCTGAATTTCTGCGCGGACACCTCGCCGCTGTAGGTCTCGTCGCCGACCGGCACGCCCAGCACCCCGCCCGAGCTGCCCAGCTTGTCCCAGGCGGTGTTCAGCGCGCCGCGCACCACGAACGGGCCGTGCTCGGGTGTCCAGAAGATCACCGGCTTGTCGCTGGCCGAGAAGGTGATCACCCGGCTGTCGGGGCCGGATAGACCGGGCACTTCGTTGATGGTCGGGAAGCCCAGGTCGCTGCCGGCCGGCCCGCCGAGCTGCTCGTATTTGTCGAGGACGGGCCCGTAGGCGAACTTGGCTCCGGTGGCCGGGGTGAAGAACATCTTGCCGCCGTCGAAGTCCAGGGCGAAACCGTCCCCGACGGGGTACACGTCGCCCTTGCGAGCGCCCAATGGTGAGGTGTCGCCGCCGGCCTTGTCCCAGGCGGCCATGATCGCGGCTTCGGCGTCGCCGATAGGACTCGCTACCGCGGTGGGGGCCAGCAGCACGGCGGCCAGTGCGGTGGTCGTCAAGCTGACCAGCGCGCTTCCGATCAGCTTGCGCATGTGACCTCTCTGCACCTTCACCAAGCCTCCCAGCCGGCGGATAGGGATCTATCTGCGGCTATGCCCTTACCTGCATAACCGGCGAGCGGGCCGTGCTTGCGCGGAAAATGGACCCGCGCACGATCAGCCTTACCGCCGGGCTCGCATAACTTTGCTCCAACCAACAAGAAATGCGAAGTCAAATCACGAATTTTACAAAAACGGATACCACACCGATGTCGAAATGATGCGTGCCCATGGCCCAATCGCGACCCGCCGGGCCACCGTTCGCGCGGTGTTGCGGATATCGCACAGAAAAGCGGCCGGAGCGCGCGCTCGAGGAACGCCGCCGGACTGCCGACTCGCACAGCCGAATTGCGCCGGACGCGGCCGCCCGCGGTGCAGGAGGCGTCGCTCGCGGGGCGATCGCGGGCCTGACTATGCGCGACGACGCGCCCGGCGTAACCGAGACACATCCGCCGACGGTATGGGAACCACCACCGAATTCACGCCCGCACCGACCGCTGGTCGACAAATTCGACCGCGGCTGCCGAAGCTACCCAGCAAACGAAACGCTATACACCGAGGCTGCGGCCGATGATTTCCTTCATGATCTCGGTCGTGCCGCCGTAGATGGTTTGCACCCGCGCGTCCAGATAGGCACGGGCAACGGGATATTCACGCATGTAGCCGTAACCGCCGTGCAGCTGCAGGCAGCGGTCGATCAGGTGCACCTGCTTTTCGGTGCAGTACCACTTGGCCATCGCGGCCTGTTCGGCGGTCAGCTTGTGGTCCAGGTGCAGGCGCACGAACTCGTCGACCATCATGCGGACCACGGTCGCCTCCGTCGCCAGCTCGGCGAGCACGAACCGGCTGTTCTGGAAGCTGCCGATCGGCTTGCCAAATGCCTTGCGCTCCTTGGTGTATTGCAGAGTCTGCTCCAGCACCTGTTCCATGGCCGCGGCCGCCATGATGGCGATTGAGATCCGTTCCTGCGGCAGGTTCTGCATCAGGTAGATGAACCCCATACCCTCCTGGCCCAGCAGGTTTTCGGCCGGCACGTGCACGTCGGTGAACGACAACTCGGCCGTGTCCTGGGCGTCCAGCCCGATCTTGTCCAGGTGCCGGCCGCGCTCGAAGCCCTCCATGCCGCGCTCGACGGCGAGCAGCGAGAAGCCCTGTGCGCCCTTTTCCGGGTCGGTCTGCGCGACCACGATCACCAGGTCGGAGTTGATTCCGTTGGTGATGAACGTCTTTGACCCGTTGAGCACGTAATGGTCGCCCTGCTTGACCGCGCGGGTCTTGATGCCCTGCAGATCGCTGCCGGTGCCCGGCTCGGTCATCGCGATCGCCGTAATCAACTCTCCGGTACAGAATTTCGGCAGCCAGCGCTGCTTCTGCTCCTCGGTGGCCAGGGCCAACAGGTACGGCGCCACGATGTCGTTGTGCAGGCCGAAACCGATGCCGCTGTAGCGGCCCGCGGTGGTCTCCTCGGTGATGATCGTGTTGTACCGGAAGTCGGGGTTGCCGCCGCCGCCGTACTCCTCGGGCACCGCCATGCCGAGGAAGCCCTGCTTGCCGGCCTCCAGCCAGACGCCGCGGTCGACGATCTTCGCCTTCTCCCACTCGTCGTGATAGGGCGCGACGTGGCGCTCGAGGAAGCCCCGGTAGGACTCACGGAACAGGTCGTGCTCTGACTCGAAAAGAGTGCGCTGGTATTTGATGGCGCTGCTCATGGAAGACCTCCGGCGACTGGGATTCTGCAGCCCAACATATACCAACCGGACGGTTGGTCGGCGGCTGGCGGGGTCGGCTACCGCCCTCGTCGGGGGTCTCGGGCGCCGCGACGCAGCACATCGCCCGGTCGTGGGGCAAACGCCCGTTAGTCGGCCGAGAACTCGCGCAGCCGGCCGGCCAGGGCCGTCGGGACCCGGGCCCTGATCCGGGTGCCCTCGGCGTTGTGCTCCTCGGTCTGGACGCGTCCGTCGGCGTGCAGGCGCGCCACCAGGTCGCCGCGGTGGTACGGGATCACCACGTCCACGGCGGTGTCGGCGGGCACAGCGAGCTCGGCGATCCGGCGGCGCAGCGCGTCGATCCCGTCGCCGGTGCGCGCGGAGACGAACATGGCGTCGGGCAGGGCGTGGCGCAGCTTGGCCAGCGCCAAATCGCTTGCGGCGTCGACCTTGTTCACCACCACCAGCTCCTGCGGGGCGCCGCCGTCGTGGTCGGTCCCATAGTCGGCGACGACGTCGGAGACCACCTGGCGGACCGCGTTGATCTGCGCCAGGGGGTTGACGTCGGAGCCGTCGACGACGTGCACCAGCAGGTCGGCGTCGACGACCTCTTCCAGCGTGGAGCGGAACGCCTCGACCAGTTGGGTGGGCAGGTGCCGGACGAATCCGACGGTGTCGGTGAGCACGAACGGCCGGCCGTCCTCGAATTCGGAGCGCCGGGTGGTGGGCTCCAGGGTGGCGAACAACGCGTCCTGTACCAGCACCCCGGCCCCGGTCAGCGCGTTGAGCAGGCTCGACTTGCCGGCGTTGGTGTAGCCGACGATGGCGATCGCGGGCAGGTCGCTGTGCACCCGCCGGCTGCGCTGGGTATCGCGAACCTGCTTCATGTCCTTGATCTCGCGGCGCAGCTTGGCCATCCGCTCGCGGATGCGCCGCCGGTCGGTCTCGATCTTGGTTTCACCGGGACCGCGCAGGCCCACGCCTCCCCCGCTGCCGCCGGCGCGTCCACCGGCCTGCCGCGACATTGATTCACCCCAGCCGCGCAGCCGCGGCAGCATGTATTCCATCTGGGCCAGCGTGACCTGCGCCTTGCCCTCCCGGCTGGTGGCGTGCTGGGCGAAGATGTCGAGGATCAGCGCGGTGCGGTCGATGACCTTGACCTTCACGGCCTTCTCCAGGGCGGTCAGCTGCGCCGGGGACAGCTCACCGTCGCAGATGACGGTGTCGGCGCCGGTCGCCAGCACCACCTCGCGGAGCTCCTGGGCCTTGCCCGAGCCGATGTAGGTCGACGGGTCGGGCTTGTCGCGGCGCTGGATCAGCCCCTCGAGCACCTGGGAGCCGGCGGTTTCGGCCAGGGCGGCGAGCTCGGCCATACTGGCCTCGCTGTCGGCGGCGGTGCCGTCGGTCCACACGCCCACCAGGACGACCCGCTCGAGCCGGAGCTGGCGGTATTCGACCTCGGAGATGTCGGTGAGTTCGGTGGACAGGCCGGCGACGCGGCGCAGCGCCGACCGATCTTCGAGGGCGAGTTCGCCCGTGCTGGGCTCCGGTGCGGCCGGAGAGTGATCGCGGAATTCGGGATGTGTCATAGGCAATACAAGATGATGCACGCGAAAAAGGTTTTGTGCACTCGATTTAACGCTGCTGTTCGCGCCACCATTCCTCGCTGAGTTCTCCTTGGGCCACCAGCACGGACGGTCCGCGCAGGAAGCTGGTGGCCTCGGTGATGGTGACGACGACCTCGCCGCCGGGCACCCGGACGGTCAGGGCGCCGGTGGCCGCACCGGCACCGGCCAGCGCGGCGACGGCGGCCGCCACCGTTCCGGTGCCGCAGGAGCGCGTCTCGCCGACTCCCCGCTCGTGCACGCGCATGTGCACCGCCCCGTCGGCGGGTGCGGTGACGATCTCGACGTTCACCCCGTCCGGGAACTGGGTCGCGTCGAAGCTGACCGGCGCGGCCACGTCCAGCGCCGCCAGCGCGTCGGGCGTCAGATCCGGGTCCACACAGGCCAGGTGCGGGTTGCCGACGTCGACCGCCAGGCCGGAGAACCGCCGCCCGCCAACGACCGCGTTCCCTGGGCCCAGGGTGTTGGCCTTGCCCATGTCGACGCTGATGTCGGCGGTGGTCGCGTCGGCGCGGTGCACGACGACCGGCCGCGGGCCCGCCAGCGACCCGACCACGAACTCGTCGCGGGACTCCATGCCGCTGGCGCGCAGGTAGTGCGCGAAGACCCGCACGCCGTTGCCGCACATCTGGGCTACCGATCCGTCGGCGTTGCGGTAGTCCATGTACCAGTCGCCAGGGTCCACACCGTCGGGCACCCGGTCGAGCACGCCGGCCGAGCGCGCCGCACCGGCGGTGGTGACCCGCAGCACCCCGTCGGCGCCCAGCCCGCGGCGGCGGTCGCAGAGCGCTTCGACCCGCTGCGCGGTCAGGCTCAGCTGGGCCTGCGGGTCCGCCAGCACGACGAAGTCGTTCTGGGTGCCGTGGCCCTTGGCGAATTTCACCTGCTCAGGATACGTGGCGCCAGGCCCGCACGGCGGCGTCGACGAGCGGGGCGCGATCGGCGGCATCGAGCCACTGCACCCGGTGGTCCCGGCGAAACCAGGACCGCTGGCGCCGCACGTAGCGGCGGGTGCCGACGAAGGTCTGCTCGCGCGCCTCGCGCAGCCGATCCGCATCCGGGCCCGCGGGACCGCCCGCATCCAGGGCGGCGAGCACCTGCGCGTAGCCCAGCGCACGCGACGCGGTGACCCCGTCGCGCAAACCCCGCTCTAGCAGTCCGATTACCTCGCCGACCAGACCCTGATCGAACATCGCGTCGGTGCGCCGCGCCAGCCGGTCGTCGAGAATCGTTGTGTCGCAATCCAACCCGACGATGGCCGTGTCCCACCGCGGCGCGCCGATCCGCGGCGCGGAGGCGGCGAACGGCTGACCGGTCAGCTCGACCACCTCCAGGGCGCGCACGGTGCGCCGGGCATCGGTGGGCAGGATCGCCGCGGCCGCGGCGGGATCGCGCCGGGCCAGCTCGGCGTGCAGCTCGCCCACCCCCACCTCGGCCAGCCGCTGCTCCCAGCGGGCGCGCACCGCGGGATCGGTGGCGGGAAACGACCAGTCGTCGAGCAGCGACTGGATGTAGAGCATCGAGCCGCCCACGATGACGGGCAGCGCGCCCCGGGCCGCGATCGCTTCGACGTCGGCCGCCGCGGCGCCTTGATAGCGGGCGACGGTCGCGGTCTCGGTGACGTCGAGGACGTCGAGCTGGTGATGTGGGATGCCGCGGCGGCCCTCGACGGGCAGCTTCGCCGTGCCGATGTCCATGCCGCGATAGAGCTGCATGGCGTCGGCATTGACGATCTCGGCGCTTACACCGAGCCGCTCGACCCGGTCGGCGAAGTCGAGGGCCAGCTGCGACTTGCCGGTGCCCGTGGGCCCGATGATCGCCAGGGGGCGCACGGCCGTCACAACTGCCAGGCGCCGGCGAAATAACCCACCCCGTAGGGCGCTCCGCGGTACAGCTGCTTGGCCGATCGGGGCCCGGGACCGGCCAGGCCGGCCAGCACCTGGAACGCGACCCGTCCCAGGATCTGGTCCGGCAGCTGGCGCAGGGCGGCGACGTCGCCGCTGGCCAGCGCGTCGTCCAGGGCCTCTTGCGCGGCGGCGTTGTCGGGGTCGTACCCGCCGGGGGCGGCCGGTGTCAGTGTGTTCGCGCCGTCGGCCACCACCAGCACCCCGACCGGCTCGGGTGACCGGTCGATCTGCGCGCGCAGGCGGTTGCCGAGCTTGCACGCGGCGGCGGCGTCGCGGTCGCCGCGGTAAACCCGGACCCGTGCGCTGGCCTGCGGCTGCGCCTGGCCACGCACCCACCCGGCCAGCAACGCGCACACGGGAAGCGGCACCGGCGTCGCGGCGTCGTGGGGCCGCGGAGACAACTGGACGGGCACGTCGACGCCGAAACCGGCGAACGTGCCCACGGTGTCGGGACCGAACTCGTCGTCGTCAGGACCCGTTCCGATCG
Source organism: Mycobacterium sp. 1245852.3 (assembly GCF_001669335.1). Lineage (NCBI taxonomy): Bacteria > Bacillati > Actinomycetota > Actinomycetes > Mycobacteriales > Mycobacteriaceae > Mycobacterium > Mycobacterium sp. 1245852.3. Next base: position 9,469 of record NZ_LZLL01000243.1, read on the forward strand.
CCACCCAGCGGTTGGGCAACAGCGCCGCCGCGGCAAGCGTCGCGGCGAGAAGCTCGGCCACCTCGGAGGCGGCCGCTCCGGCCAGTTCGGGCACCAGGACCGGCGCCGACGGGACGATCGCGATCGCGCTGAGCACGCCACCAAACTAACGTGGCCGCAAAGGTCACCACCCGGAGGTGTCGGCCACCACCAGACGGTCACTGAAGGGGCCGAAGTCGCCTTCGGTCGGTGCCGCCCGGGGCGGCACTTTTCGCGAGGCACCGTCTCCGCGGGAATCGGACTGATCGATGCTGGCGGCCTCGCCGCGGGCCAGGGCGATCGTGGCGCCGATGACGACGGCGACCGCGCCCACCAGCACGAACGCCTTGGGGCCATGGGCATTCAGCGTCTCACCCAGCACCAGCACCCCGAGCAGGCCGGCGACCACCGGCTTGGCCACCGTCATCGTCGGCAACGACGCGGTCAGCGCGCCGGCGCGGAACGCCGATTGCTGGAAGATCATCCCGCACAGGGCCACCAGCAGCCAGGGCACGAACTCCGGCGAGGTCAGCACGGCCACCGGGCCGCGCTCGGACATCTCGACGACGCCCTTGGTCAGCACCGCAAACAGCGCCAGCGAGGAGCCCGCCACCACCGCGAGCAGGACGGCCGCGAACGGGCTGCCGGCCCGCAGCCGCGCCGTCACCACGCAGGCCACCAGCAGCGGCACCATCACCAGGGCGACGATGATCCAGGTCTGCAGCGGCGCCCGCTGCACGCCGGCCGCCGGATCCCCGACGATGATGACGACCGCCAGCGCGGCCGCCAGGATGAGCGCCCACATCCACTCCCGGGGTTGCACCCGGTGATGGGCGAGGCGCGCGTAGATGGGCAGCGCGAACAGCAGCGCGGTCACCTGCAGGGCGGTCACCAGCACCACCGAACCCCAGGCCAGGGCGGCGGCCTGCAGGCTGTAGTTGGCGATCGCGGCCAGGCCGCCCAGCCACCATCGGGCGTCCCGCAATGACATGCGGAACAGTTCCAGATGGCCGACCGGCTTGTCGGTGATCTCGTGCGCGGAGCGCTGCCGGATCACGTCGCCGACCGCGGATGCCAGCGCCGCGCACACTGCAAGCAACGCCGCGACATCAACCTTCGACATTCTCGACCCCTCCGCCCCTAGACTGTCCGACCCAGCTTTCCCCGGGGCGCAGGCAAATACACGCACAATTTGCGTTCAGTTCAACTACAAATCTATGACGTTCCACACGTTGCTAACTGCGCCGCAGGTAACCGTTCAACTACTACTTCAGCAATCTATGCAACGCGTGGGATAACTCTAAGAGAACTACACAGGTAGCTGTGCGCGATGGCAAAGGCCTTTCGCTGCCAGCGTCTTTCGCCCGCCGCGCGCCGCCCCGGATGGGACAAGTGTCACCTCATCGGC
>NZ_LZLL01000244.1:0-650 GCF_001669335.1 Mycobacterium sp. 1245852.3
CGAGCCAGTGCTGACCGGTCAGGCAGTTGATGCCCACCCAGCCGTCGACGGCCCGGACGACGCCCAGCATGGGTGCCGACCGCAGGTTGGCGGGCAGCCCGAGGCGTCGCATCCGCTGTGCCATCAACATCGGATAGGGCAGCGTCGAGATCAACGATTCCAGCTGCGCGACATCGACTTCCGTGATCCGGCCACCGGGCGGCCGGCGCAGCGCGGTCAACGCGCCCAGGGCGCCGTAGGCCCCCGCGACGTATTCCGCGATCCGGGCGCCGACCTGAACCGGCGGGCGCTGCGGATCCCGGGTGCTGACCCAGCCCGACGCCGCCTGCAGGGTCAGCGCCGTGGCGGGTCGATGACGCGACGGACCGGACTGACCGAACTCAGAGATGCGCAGAATTACCAGGTTCGGGTTGATCCGCTGCAAACCGTCGATGCCCAGACCCCAGCCCTTCAGGGTTCCGGGCGGGAGGTCTTCGATCAGGACCTGCGCCTGCGCGATGAGCTCGAGCGCAGACGCCAGATCGTGGCCCTCCGAGAGGTCAAGTGTGGCAACGTGTTTGCCGGCGTTGAGGTACTCGAACAGGCCGCACCGATCCGGGTCGGCGAGTCCGGTGGGGAACGGCCCCCAGCGCCGCAGCGGGTCTCCGGCG
>NZ_LZLL01000245.1:0-7417 GCF_001669335.1 Mycobacterium sp. 1245852.3
GCGGCGGCCGAACTGTCGGCGTCCTCGCTGCGTGAGGCCGCCGATCGTGGGCCCGTCGACCTGACGGCCGTGCGCGATCCCGCCGACGCCCGGCGCGCCCGACACGTGCTGACCGAAAACCAGCGGGTCATCGATTGCGTTGCGGCGCTGCGTAATTCGGACTATTCCGAAGCCGGGAGGATCTTCACCGCCTCGCACGCCTCCATGCGTGACGACTTCGGCATCACCACCGAACGCATCGACCTGATCGCCGAGACCGCGGTGCGCGCGGGCGTGCTGGGCGCGCGGATGACCGGCGGCGGCTTCGGCGGCTGTGTGATCGCGCTGGTGCCGCACGAGCGCGCGAATGCGGTCGGCGAGGCGGTGCAACGGGCCGTGGCCGACGCCGGGTTCGAGCAGCCCGTCGTCACCCGAACCCGCGCGGCCGCGGGCGCGGGACCGGCGTGAGCGAGCCGACCGGCTACATCGAAGTTCGGGCATACGCCGAACTCAATGACTTCGTCGCGGCGCCGTTACGCGGGCACACGGTGCGCCGGCCCTTCAAACCCCACCAGAGCGTCAAAGATGTGTTGGAGGCGATGGGAATTCCGCACACCGAGGTCGACCTCATCCTGGTGAACGATGCGGCCCGGGGGTTCGATTACCGCCCGGTCTCCGGGGACCGCGTCGCCGCCTATCCGGTGTTCGAGGCGCTCGACATCGGCCCGACCGGCAGGCTTCGGCCCGTGCCGTTGCGCGACCCGCGCTTCGTCGTCGACGTCAACCTCGGCCGGCTCGCGTGGTTGCTGCGGCTGTTCGGGTTCGACGTGTGGTGGTCGAACGACGCCGATGACCAGACCCTGGCCGAGATCAGCGGCGCGCAGCGGCGCATCCTGCTGACCCGCGACCGCGGCCTGTTGAAGCGCCGCGCCGTCACCCATGGCCTGTTTGTTCGCTCGGACGATCCGGAGGAGCAGGCGGTCGCCGTGCTCCGCCGGCTCGATTTGGAGCGACGGCTGGCGCCGCTGAGCCGGTGTGTGCGCTGCAACGGCATGTTGGCTCCGGTCGCCAAGGAGGACGTGATCGATGAGCTGGAGCCGCTGACCCGCGAGCACTACGACGACTTCAGCCGGTGCACGCAATGCGGCCGCATCTATTGGGCCGGGTCGCACCACGCGAAGCTGGTCGCCCTCGTCGAACGCCTGCGGCGCCGGATCTGAACGCCAAACTTACTCGCCCGGCAATTTTGAGATTCCGGGCATGACCAGTGGTCAGAAAATGTAACCTAACCCCCATGGGGGTATCCCACTCCTGCATGTGCAGTACCGGTTTTCCCGCCCGGGCGGTAGCGATCCAGCTGCGATCGCTACCGAATTCTGCCGCCCACTACGCGAAACGTCAGCCGTGGCTTGGAATCTAGACAGCCAAGCCGCAGCGATCGAGCGGGGGCTGGCCGGCGCCACCCCACAATCCGTGGGCTGGTTCCGCTTCTACTTCGAAGGCCACCGCTGGGTATGGTCCGACCAGGTCCAGCGCATGCACGGGTACCAACCCGGCACGGTGACACCCACCACGGAACTGGTGCTGTCGCACAAGCATCCGGCCGATCGTCCTCAGGTGACCGACGGCATCAACGACATGATCAGGCGTCGTCAGGCATTCAGCACACGGCATCGCATCGTGGACACCGGCGGCATGATCCATCACGTCCTGGTGGTGGGCGACCAATTCTGCGATGACGACGGCAACGTCGTCGGGACGCACGGCTTCTACATCGAAGTCACGCCGACGCCCGCGCGCAGCCGCGAGGAATCCATCAGCGCGAAGGTCGCCGAAATCGCCGGGCGCCGCGGCGTGATCGAGCGGACCAAGGGCATGCTGATGCTGATCTACGGCATCGACGAAGACGCCGCGTTCAACATGCTCAAAACGCTGTCCCAGTCGGGAAACACCAAGCTCGGACTGCTCGCCCAACGGATCGCCGAGGACTTCTCGGCGCTGGGCAAAGAGGTCATCACCGCGCGCTCGCGATTCGACCAGCGCCTGCGGGGCGCCCACCTGCGCGCGCCCGAGAGCGGCGACACCACCTGAGCGGGTGCGGTGCTAGGGCGCCGGACTCAGCCGCACCGCACCCAGATGCAGCCGGTCGACCGCCTCGGCGAACTCGTCGCGGGTCGGGATGCGCTGGTCGCGAAACTTCAACCCGATCATGCGCTGCGCGCGCTGGACCCCGTAGGACTCGGCGCAGCGCACCAGCAGGTCGGAGACGACGGCCCGGTCGCGGATGAGCTCGCCGCGCATCGCCGTCGTCTTGCCGTCGTAAACGACCTGGACCGGTCCGCCGTCGCGGAAGTTCTGCTTCCACGGATTTCCGGTCAGCGCGTACAGCTCGCCGTCAATCACATGGGCGCTCAACGGAATTGAATAAGCGCGTCCCGTCTTTCGCCCGGTGAAACTCAGCACCATGAACTGCTTGCGGGCCAGCCCGGCCAGCGGGCTGCGCAGCAAGAACCCCATCACCGGATTGACCAGACGCATCAGCGCCGACGGTGGATGACCGGCGTCCACCGCATACGACTGCTCTGTCATGCGTTCACCGTAGAGGCAACCGCGCCCCGCGGCCCGCCATTCAGCCCGTGATGGTGGTCTGGTCGTCGATGATGTTGGTGGCGTCCATCAGCGGGCCCTGGTCGCTTTCCAGCCCGTCAGCGTTGAGCTGCAGCACGTAGACCGCGCCCTGACTGGGAATCACCACGGTTTTCTGCGCGATGACCCGGGTCTGGCCGCCCCGCTGGTACGTGCCGCCCACCTGCCAGGCCTGGAAGCCGCCGAGCGTGGACGCCGAGCCGTTGCCGGTGCCCTGGTATCCGGGCAGATTCTGGACCTCGCCCGGAGCGAATTGGATGAGCTTCGCGGGATCGACATTGCCGCTCAGCTTGGAGTACAGCGCCGAGACGGTCGGCGGATCGGCGGGATTGGCGGGCTGGCTCTGCACGATGCCGCCGTAGGAGGTGCCGGAGTTCTGGTTGAGCTGCCAGCCCGCGGGCACCGGCAGGTCGACGTTCGGGCCGGGGTCGCCGTGGTGCACGGGTGTCTCGGCGATGTTGTTGTCCTTGACGTAGTCGGCGATGGTGTACTTGGCCTTCGCCGCGGGTGGCGCGCCGGTCTGCGACGACGTCGACGTGGCAGTCGACGTCGTCGTCGAAGTGGAAGTCGACGTTTTATCGCCGGATTTGTGGTCGTGGCCGCAACCGACGAGCGCCAGACTGAGCGCCACGGAAATGGTTGCTAGCGTCAAATGTTTCATCGATCCAATCTCCCGAAAATTGGGCCGGTACCAGCGCCAGCCGTGCTGGGCATGACAGTAACGGAAAAACCTCGACGGTTTGCCGGTATCTTTTGGAGTTTTTGCCCGCGACCCGGTGCGGCCCCAATAGTTGTCCAATTCGCCGGCCGAAACGCCCCACGAATACGGCGTTTTCGGTTCGTTATCGGAGTATTAGACAGGTATGCGGTCGCGGCGGGCCCTCATTGCGGTCATCGCGGCGTCGGCTGTCTTCATGGTCTTCATCGCGGCGGCCCCACCCAGGGGATACGACGGTCCGCCGGTGTTCGTGGCGAATCCGGTCGACCACGTCGCCACGCTCATCGGCACCGGGACGGGCGGCGAGACGGTCGGGGAGATCAACAATTTCCCCGGTGCCACGGTGCCCTTCGGGATGGTGCAGTACTCGCCGGACACCGTCGGCAACTACGCCGGCTACAACTACGACAACCCGCGCGCCACCGGCTTCAGCATGACCCACGCGTCGGTGGGATGCGCTGCGTTCGGCGACATCTCGATGCTGCCGGTCACCGGCGGGATCGGCCCGCAACCCTGGAACGCCACCGAAGGCATCGCCCACGACGACAGCGAGCAGGGCGTGCCCGGTTATTACGCGGTGCGGTTCCCCGGCACCGGCGTGAAGGCCGAACTCACCGCCACCGCGCACACGGGCGTCGGCCGTTTCAGTTATCCGCGCAACGGCCGGCCCGCGCTGCTGCAGGTGCGCTCGGGCTCGTCGTTGGCGGGCAACTCGCGCGCGACCATCCAGATCGGGGAGGACAACACCACGATCACGGGGTGGGCCACCAGCGGGGGATTCTGCGACAAACCGAACGCCTACACGGTGTACTTCGCGATGAAGTTCAGCCAGCCCTTCACCGGCTACGGGTCCTGGGACGGCACCGCCGTCTACCCCGGCGCCCGCAGCGCCAACGCGCCGTATGCCGGCGGATACGTCGAATTCCCGGCCGGCTCGACGCTCGAGGTGCGCACCGCGATCTCCTACGTCGGGATCGAGGGGGCCCGGGCGAACCTGGCGGCCGAGGGCTCGGCCGGCTTCGACGACGTTCGCGGCGCCGCGTCCCGCGACTGGAACGCCGCGTTGTCCCGCGTCTCGGTGGCCGGCCGCAACGTCGACGACCTGACCACCTTCTACACCTCCCTGTATCGATCCCTGTTGCACCCCAACATGTTCAACGACGCCGACGGACGCTACGTCGGGTTCGACGGCTCCATCCACACGGTCGCCGCCGGGCACACGCAGTATGCCAACTTCTCCGACTGGGACACCTACCGGTGCCTGGCGGCGCTGCAGGCGTTGCTGTTTCCGGAGCGGGCCAGCGACATGGCCCAATCGTTGGTGAACGACGCCGAGCAGAGTGGAGCGCTGCCGCGCTGGGCGTTCGCCAACGCCGCGACCGGGGAGATGAGCGGGGACAGCGTGACCCCGCTGATCGTGAATTGGAATGCGTTCGGCGCCAAGGACTTCGACACGCAAAAGGCGTTGCGCTACATGGTGAACGGGGCGACCAAAGGCGGCGTGGGCCTGGCCGGTTACGTCGAGCGTCGCGGCATCGGCACCTACCTGCGGTTCGGCTATGCGCCGTTCACGTTGGAGTTCGGCCGCAACGGCTGGATCGCCGACGCGTCGATCACCCTCGAGTGGTCGATCGACGACTTCGCGATCTCCCGATTCGCCGACTCGCTGGGTGACGCCGCGACCGCCACCGAATTCGCGAACCGGGCGCAGTATTGGCAGAACCTGTTCAACCCCACCACGCGATACGTCTTGCCGCGCAGCTGGACCGGCTTCTTCCGCCCCGGTCCCGGGTTCGTGGTGGCCCCGGAGAACTTCGGCCAGGTCGGCTACGACGAGGGCAATGCCGAACAGTACGTCTGGTCGGTCCCCCACAACGTGGCGGGACTGGTGACCGCGCTCGGCGGCCGCGCCGCCGTGGCCGACCGGCTCGACCGCTTCACCGACAAGCTCAATGTCGGTCCCAACCAGCCCTACCTGTGGGCCGGCAACGAACCGAGTTTCGGTGTGCCGTGGCTGTACAACTACATCGGTCAACCATGGAAGACCCAGCACACCGTGGACCGGGTGCGCGGGTTGTTCGCCCCGACCGCCGATGGTGAGCCGGGCAACGACGACCTGGGCGCGTTGGCCAGCTGGTACGTGTGGGCGGCGCTGGGGCTGTACCCGGCCACCCCGGGAACGCCGATCCTCACCGTCGGCGCGCCGCTGTTCGACCGTGTCGAAATCGCGCTGCCGGCAAACAAATTCATCCGGATCTTCGCGCCGGGCGCCTCGGGACCGCACCACCTCAAATACATCAGCGGCCTCAAGGTCGACGGGCAGGCCACCGACCAGACGTCGCTGCCCGAGTCGATCATCCGCACCGGCGGCACACTGGCGTACTCGCTGGCCGCCTATCCCGACAAGCATTGGGGCACAGCGCAATCCGATGCGCCGCCGTCGTTCGGGGCCGGCAGCTCGGCGGTGGCCGTCAACGTTGCTCAACCCGTCGTAACGATCGCGCCCGGGGGCACGGGCACCGTCACCCTTGATGCGCAACGCATGACCGACACCGCCGACGGTTACACCGTCGCGGGCACCTCCTCCGATGTCGGGATCGGCGTGCGGCCGGCATCGGGTCAATTCCGCGCCGACGGGTCGGCCAGCGTCACCGTTTCCATCTCGGTCGCGCCGTCGGTGCCCGAGGACTTCTACTTGGCGTATTTGACCACCACGGTCGGCCGAAGCGTGCGCACCTCAACGGTTCTCGTGGTCGCACAGGCCGAATCCGAGAACTAGGTCCTCAGACCATCTCGTTTTTGGTCAGCCACCGCATCACCGGCCAGCCGACGAAGACCGGCAGCCAGCAGGTCAGCACCCGGTACAGCAGGACCGAGGGCACGCCGACCGCCGCCGGCACCCCGAACGCGGCCAGGCCACCGATCAGCGCCGCCTCGACGGCCCCGACACCGCCGGGCGTGGGAGCGGCGGAGGCCAACGTGCCGCCGACCATGGTGACCACCGTGACGGCGACGAAAGTCGTTCCGCCACCGAAGGCTTCGATGCTGGCCCACAGCGCCAGCGCCGCGCCGAGGGTGGTGCCCGCACAACCCAGCAGGATCAGGGCCAGCCGCCGCGGTTCGCGGGCCAGCTTGACCAGATCGGTCACCACCTCGTTCAGCTTCGGTCGCACCTCGGTCGCCAGCCACTTGCGCAGCGTGGGCACGAACAGGAACGCACCGACGATGCCCAGCGCGATCCCGGCGATCAGGTACAGCAGCGTCGCGCTCGGCACGAAATGCCGCAGGTTCATCGAGGCCCCGGCGGCGGCGCTGAACAGCACCAGCAGCGCCAGGTGGGCGATCACCTGTACCGACTGCTGCAGCGCCACCGCCGCGGTGGCCCGCATCGCCGACAAGCCGCTCTTTTGCAGGAACCGCGTGCTCAGCGCCAGACCGCCGACGCCCGCCGGGGTGGTGGTGGCGGCAAAGGTGTTGGCCACCTGCGCGATTGACAGCGTCCAGAAGTTCACCATGCCGTCGGCGCAGGCCCATAACGCGGCTGCCGCGCCGACATACGTGAGCGCCGACACCAGCAGCCCCAGCAGCGCCCACGACCAGTTCGCCGTCCGCAGTTGGGAGAAGAACGTGGGTGCCGTGCTGATGAACGGGTAGGCGACGTAGACCAGCGCGCCGAAGAGCACCAGCTGCACGATCTGGCTGCGGGTGAACCTGGTGATGGTCGCAGGCTTGATCTGGTCGGCACCGGTTTGGCGCTTGACCTCGGCCCGTGCGCCGGAGATGACGGTTCCAGAGTTCGGTATGGACCGCCGAATAAATCGCGGCACAGCGACTTTCGTGAGCCGGCGCGAAGCGGACAGGATGGTGTCCTTGCCGAACACCTCGATCGCCGCGCGCACCGCGGACTTCGGCTCGTAGAGCGCGGACGTCGTCACCAGTAGCTGCGCGATGTCAGATTGCAGTTGGGCCTCGGTGGCCCCGTATTCGGCGCTGCCGAACCCACCGAACATCACGGTGTCGTCCTCCACGGTGATGTGGTGGCTGCGCAGGTCACCGTGGGCGATCTGGCGGTCG
>NZ_LZLL01000246.1:0-11715 GCF_001669335.1 Mycobacterium sp. 1245852.3
CGTTCCGATTTGTGTCGAGCAGGGTATTCCTGCGGCTGGTAGCGATACGAATCCGCTTTTCTGTAACATGTTCTAGTCTCTGGTGTAAGTCCGCTGAGTAAGTCTGGCGCAGGAGGCAAACGTAAGTGACGTCCATTCAACAGCGTGATGCGCAGTCGGTTTTGGCTGGCATCGATGATCTGCTCCCGCAGATTCGCGAACGCGCTCAGGCGACGGAGGACCTGCGGCGGCTGCCCGACGAGACCGTTCAGGATCTTCAGGATGTGGGCTTCTTCACCCTGTTGCAGCCCGAGCAGTGGGGCGGTTTGCAGTGCGACCCGACGCTGTTCTACGAGGCGGTGCGGCGGCTGGCCAGCGCGTGTGGCTCCACCGGCTGGGTGAGCTCGATCATCGGCGTGCACAACTGGCACCTTGCGCTGTTCGACCAGCAGGCCCAGGAGGAGGTTTGGGGCGAGGACCCCAAGACCCGGGTGTCGTCGTCGTATGCCCCGATGGGTGCCGGCGTGGTGACCGATGGCGGTTACCTGGTCAACGGCTCATGGAACTGGTCCTCGGGCTGTGACCACGCCACGTGGGCGTTCCTCGGCGGTCCGGTGATCAAGGACGGCCGTCCGGTGGACTTCGGCAGCTTCCTGATCCCGCGCAGCGAGTACCGCATCGACGATGTGTGGCACGTCGTGGGCCTGCGGGGCACCGGCAGCAACACCGTCGTCGTCAAGGACGTCTTCGTGCCGCGCCACCGGTTCCTGTCCTACAAGGCCATGAACGACGGCACCGCGGGCGGGTATGAGACCAACACCGCGCCGGTGTACAAGATGCCTTGGGGCACAATGCATCCCACAACCATTTCGGCGCCGATCGTGGGGATGGCCTACGGCGCGTACGACGCGCACGTCGAGCATCAGGGCAAGCGGGTGCGGGCGGCGTTCGCCGGCGAGAAGGCCAAGGACGACCCGTTCGCCAAGGTCCGCATCGCCGAGGCGGCCAGCGACATCGACGCGGCCTGGCGTCAGTTGAGCGGCAACGTCGCCGACGAGTACGCCCTGCTGTCCGCCGGCAAGGAGATCCCGTTCGACCTGCGCGCCCGCGCGCGCCGCGACCAGGTGCGCGCCACCGGCCGGGCGATCGCCTCCATCGACCGGTTGTTCGAGGCGTCCGGTGCCACGGCCTTGGGCAATGACCAACCGGTGCAACGGTTCTGGCGCGACGCGCACGCCGGCCGGGTGCACGCGGCCAACGACCCCGAGCGGGCCTACCAGATCTTCGGGAACAACGAGTTCGGGTTGCCGCCCGGCGACACCATGGTCTAGCGCCGGCGACGATGCAGAGCGAAGCGATGAGGAGGAGCGGCGCCGAATGACCGGCACCTCGACAACCGAAGAAATAACCTTCGAATCGACCTCGCGCTTCGCCGAGGTGGACGTCGACGGCCCGCTGAAGCTGCACTACCACGAAGCCGGGGTCGGCAACGACCAGACCGTGGTGCTGCTGCACGGCGGCGGACCGGGCGCGGCGAGTTGGACGAACTTCTCCCGCAACATCCCGGTGCTGGCCGAGCGGTTTCACGTGCTGGCCGTCGACCAGCCGGGCTACGGCCACTCCGACAAGCGCGCCGAGCACGGGCAGTTCAACCACTACGCGGCACGGGCGCTCAAGGGCCTGTTCGACCAGCTGGGTCTGGGACGCATTCCGCTGGTTGGGAATTCGCTGGGCGGTGGCACCGCGGTCCGCTTCGCGCTGGATTACCCGGACCGGGCCGGCAAGCTGGTGCTGATGGGGCCCGGCGGGGTCAGCGTGAACCTGTTCGCGCCCGACCCGACGGAGGGCGTCAAACGGCTCGGCAAGTTCTCCGCCGAGCCCACCCGCGAAAACCTCGAGGCGTTTCTGCGGGTGATGGTCTACGACCAGAAGCTGATCACCGACGAATTGATCGACCAGCGCTTCGAATTGGCCCGCACACCCGAATCGCTGACCGCGACGCGGGCAATGGGAATGTCTTTCGCCGGAGCCGATTTCGAGCTGGGCATGATGTGGCGCGAGGTGCACCGGCTACGCCAGCCGGTGCTGCTGATCTGGGGCCGCGAGGACCGGGTCAACCCGCTGGACGGCGCGCTGGTCGCACTGAAAACCATTCCGCGTGCACAGCTTCACGTTTTCGGGCAATGTGGGCACTGGGCACAGGTGGAGAAGTTCGACGAGTTCAACAAGCTCACCATCGATTTCCTGGGAGGTGCGCGATGAGCATCCGCTCTCTGGGCTATCTGCGTATCGAGGCCACCGACATGGCGGCCTGGCGCGACTACGGCCTGAAGGTGCTCGGCATGGTCGAGGGCAAGGGCGCCACCGATGGCGCGCTCTATCTGCGGATGGACGACTTCCCGGCACGGCTGGTGATCGTGCCCGGCGAGCAGGACCGGCTCATCGAATCCGGCTGGGAATGCGCGAATGCCGCTGGGCTGCAAGAGATCCGGAACCGGCTAGACATCGAGGGCACGCCCTACAAGGAGGCCACCGCCGCCGAACTGGCCGACCGCCGGGTCGACGAGATGATCCGGTTCTCCGACCCGTCCGGCAACTGTCTGGAGGTCTTCCACGGCGCTGCGCTCGAACACCGCCGCGTGGTCAGCCCGTACGGGCACAAGTTCGTCACCGAGGACCAGGGCCTGGGCCACGTGGTGCTGACCACCCGCGACGACGCAGAGACCCTGCACTTCTACCGCGACGTGCTGGACTTCAAGCTGCGTGACTCGATGCGACTGCCCCCTCAGGTGGTCGGCCGGCCCGCCGACGGCCCCCCAGCCTGGCTGCGGTTCCTGGGCTGCAACCCGCGCCACCACAGCCTGGCCTTCATGCCCGGCCAGACCCCCAGCGGCATCGTGCACCTGATGGTCGAGGTCGAGAACGCCGACGACGTCGGCCTGTGCCTGGACCGGGCCCTGCGCCGCAAGGTGCCGATGTCGGCGACGCTGGGCCGCCACGTCAACGACCTGATGCTGTCCTTCTACATGAAGACACCCAGCGGGTTCGACATCGAATTCGGTTGCGAGGGAAGACAAGTCGCCGACGACGACTGGATCGCCCGGGAGAGCACCGCGATCAGCCTGTGGGGCCACGACTTCAGCGTCGGATTCAAGGGTTAGTTTCTCAGGCCATGGCTGCCGCGCCGATCGACCCGCGCACGTTTCGCAGCGTGCTCGGCCAGTTCTGCACCGGGATCACCATCATCACCACCGTGCATGACGACGTCCCGGTCGGTTTCGCCTGCCAGTCGTTTGCGGCGCTGTCGCTGGACCCGCCGCTGGTGTTGTTCTGCCCCACCAAGGTGTCGCGGTCGTGGCAGGCGATCGAGGCCAGCGGCCGGTTCTGCGTCAACATGTTGACCGAGCAGCAGAAGCACGTCTCGGCCCGCTTCGGCTCCAAGGAGCCCGATAAGTTCGCCGGGATCGACTGGCACCCTTCCGAACTCGGTTCGCCGATCATCGATGGTTCGCTGGCCTACATCGACTGCACGGTGGCCTCCGCGCACGAGGGGGGCGATCACTTCGTGGTATTCGGTGCGGTGCAGTCGCTTTCGGAGGCGCCCAAGATCAAGCCGCGGCCGCTGCTGTTCTATCGCGGTGAATACACCGGCATCGAACCGGACAAGACGACGCCCGCCCAGTGGCGCGACGACCTGGAAGCGTTTTTGACGACCACCACCCAGGACACCTGGCTGTAGCGGGACACCTGGCTGTAGCGGCGCCCTACCGGTCGCGGCGGTCGGCGGACATGTCGACCGTGGGGGAGTTGTCCGCTATCGGCTGCTCCTGGCTCCACGCGGGGTCGCGTCCGGCGGCGTTCTCGCCGGCCGCGGCATCCCTGTCCTTGTCGGCCTTCACCTTCGGGTCGAGGTTGTCGGCACGCTTGAACTGCTCGTCGAGCTGTTCGCGCGAGGACGCCGCTTCCGTCTGATGGGTTGACGCCCGATCATGCAGGCGGGCGGCTTCGGCGGCCTTGGCCTCGGCTTCGGCCTGCGCGGCACGGGCTTTCGCGGCCGTCTCGGCGGCCAGCGCCTCGCGGCGCTCGACCTTGGCGCTCTCCAACTTGGCTTTTTCGCGGATCTGTTCGGCCTCCCGCTCGCGGCGGCGCCTGGTGGCTCTGCGGGCGGCGATGGCCAGGGCGACGATCACGAGGACCGCCACAACTGCGGCGATGACGATCCAGACGGTGTTGCTGGTATTCATGATGGACTCCGTTGTCGATATACCGAAGCGCTAAGGCCCCGTTCGCCGGGTTGCCGTATTCGACAGGAACGAAACAACCCAAGTCGACACCCGCGGCTCGGGCGCCTCCGCGGGGCCGGAGAATGGAGTCATGACGCTGGACCTGAACGGGTACTTCGACCGCATCAACTACGACGGTCCGGCCGAACCGAGCCTCGAGGTGCTACAGGCGCTGATGACCGCCCACACCGGCTCGATCCCGTTCGAGAACCTCGATCCGCTGATGGGCGTGCCGGTCGACGACCTTGGCCCGGAAGCCCTCACCGACAAGCTGGTCCGCCGGCGCCGTGGGGGCTACTGCTACGAGCAGAACGGCCTGATGGGCTACGCGCTTGCCGAAATCGGTTTCCGGGTGCGGCGGTTGGCCGGCCGGGTGGTCTGGATGCAGCCACCCGAGACGCCGCTGGGCGCCCAGACGCACACCGTGCTGGCGGTGACGTTCCCGGGCTCGCGGGGTTCGTTTTTGGTCGACGTCGGCTTTGGTGGCCAGACGCTGACGTCTCCCATCCGTTTGCAGACCGGCAACGCCCAGCAGACCACGCACGAGCCGTATCGGCTCAACGACCGCGGCGACGGCCTGGTGCTGCAAGCGCAGGTCCGCGACGAGTGGCAACCGCTGTACGTCTTCGGCACCCAGAGCGTGCCCCAGATCGATCTGCGGGTGGGCAGCTGGTACGTCTCCACGCATCCGTCGTCGCATTTCGTGACCAGCCTGATGGTCGCGTTGACCACCGACGACGCCCGCTACAACCTGGCCGGCCGGAACCTGACGATTCACCGCGCCGATGGCAGCGAGAAGATCCGCCTCGAGGACGCGGCGGCGGTCGTCGAGGTGCTCGGTGAGCGGTTCGGCATCGACGTGGCGGGCATCGGCGAGGCGGGTGCGCTCGAGGCGCGCATCGCGCAGGTGCTCGACGCCTAGGCGCCTCGTGCGGTTTCGCTAGCGCGCCGCGAGCCAGGTGCCGAGGCGTCGCACCGCTTCCTCGATATCGCGGGTCGGGCCCGCGAACGACAGCCGCACGAACGAATTCCCGCGCGCGGTGTCGAAGTCGATGCCTGGTGCGATCGCAACACCGGTCTGCGCCAACAGCTTTGAACAGAACTCGATCGAGTTGTCGGTGAATTCCGAAACGTCGGCGTAGACGTAAAAGGCGCCGTCGGTGGGGGCCAACCGCTCGATGCCGATGCTGCGCAGCCCGTCGAGCACCAGCGAGCGGTTGGTCGCGTAGTGGTGCAGGTGACCGTCGGCTTCGGCCGTCGCCTCCGGGGTGAAGGCCGCCACCGCGGCGAGTTGCGACAGCACGGGCGGGCAGATGGTGAAATTGCCGGTCAAACAATCCACCGCGCGGCGCAGCTCGGCCGGCACCAGCAGCCAGCCCAGCCGCCAGCCCGTCATCGCGTAGTACTTCGAAAAGCTGTTGACCACCACGGCGTTTCGGGATGTCTGCCACGCGCAGCTGGTCTGCGGCGCACCGTCGTAGACCAGGCCGTGGTACACCTCGTCGCTGATCAGTCGCGCTCCCGACGCATCGCACCAGGAGGCGATGGCGGCCAGCTCCGCCGGGTCGATGACGGTGCCCGTCGGGTTGGCGGGGCTCGCCACGATGACGCCCTGCACCGGCGGGTCGAGTTCGGCCAGCATCTGCGCGGTCGGCTGGAAGCGGGTCTGCGGCCCGCAGGGAATCTGCACCACCTCACAACCCAAGGCGGACAGGATGTTTCGGTAACACGGGTAACCGGGGCTGGCCAGCGCCACCCGATCGCCGACGTCGAAGCAGGCCAGGAAGGTGAGCAGGAAGCCGCCGGAGGAGCCGGTGGTGATCACCACCGCATCCGGTTCGACGTCGAGCCCGTGCTGGCGCTGGTAGTCGGCGGCGATCGCGGCGCGCAGTTCCGGGGTGCCCAACGACACCGAGTAACCCAGCTCGTTGGAATGCACGGCGGCCGCCGCGGCCGCTCGCACCGGCTCGGGCGCACCCACGCTGGGCTGGCCCGCCGACAGGTTGACCAGGTCGCCGTGGCTGCGCTGGCGTTCCGCGGCCGCCAGCCACACATCCATCACATAGAACGGTGGGATGCCGGCGCGCAGCGAGACACGGTCGGTCACGGCGTCTGGAGTACCTCGGATTCCAGCCGCTTAAGCAGTTGTTGCGGCGAATCCAGCAGATGCGCGCTGCCGTGGGCGCGCTTGAAGTACAGGTGCATATCGTGTTCCCAGGTGATCGCGATGCCGCCGTGCAGCTGGATCC
Source organism: Mycobacterium sp. 1245852.3 (assembly GCF_001669335.1). Classification (NCBI taxonomy): domain Bacteria; kingdom Bacillati; phylum Actinomycetota; class Actinomycetes; order Mycobacteriales; family Mycobacteriaceae; genus Mycobacterium; species Mycobacterium sp. 1245852.3. The sequence continues at coordinate 6,512 of NZ_LZLL01000246.1, forward strand.
CCTCGGCGGCCACGACGTTCAGCGCCTCGGTGGCGGCCAGGCGGGCGGTGGCGGCGTTGGTGGGACTGGGGGCATCGCAGGCGTCGGCGACGACGGCCTTGGCGGCGGAGACGGTGACATACAGATCGGCCATCCGGTGCTTGAGCGCCTGGAAGCTGCCGATCGGCCGGCCGAATTGCACTCGGTCCCTGGCATATTCGACCGTCAGCTCCAAACAGTGCTGCGCGGCACCGATCTGCTCGGCGGCCAGCAGGATGGCCGCCGTGTCCGCCAGGCCGGGGTCGGTGCCGATCGGCTCGGTCTCCTCGGCCGTGAGCCGCGCCAGGCGCCGGGTCGGGTCCATGGTGGTGACGGGCTCGGCGCCGAACCGGGTCCACCTGTTCAGCCGGCCGTCCTCGACGGCGACCACGACGTCGGCGATATCACCGTTGACCACGTAGTCGGCGTCGAACACCAGCGCGCCGATCGCGGCGCCCTCGGCGAGGCCCTCCAGCGTCGTGACGTCCGGTTCGGCCGCGCTCAGCAGCGCCAGCTCGGCCAGCGTGGTGCCGAGCAGCGGGGAGGGCACCAGCGCGCGGCCCAGCTCCTGTAAAACCGTTGCGGCATCGGCCAGTTCGCCGCCCGCGCCGCCCAGCTCCTCGGGAATCACCAGTGCCGCCGCGCCGACCTGCTCGCACAGCAGCTGCCAGAGCGACTCGTCGTAGCCCTTCTCGGACTCCATGGCCGCGCGCACGGCCGCCGGGCCGGCGTGCTTGGCCACCAGGGCGGCGACGGTCTCGCGGAGGAGTTCGCGTTCTTCTGTTGTGGTCATAGCGCCTCCAGCACTCGGCGCCGGTGCTGCTCCGGGGTGCCCCACGCCGACCGCAGCGCCTGCACCCGCAGCAGCAACAGCGACAGGTCGTGCTCCTGGGTGAAGCCGATCGCACCGTGGGTTTGCAGCGCCGACCGCGCCGCCAACAGCCCCGCCTCGGACGCCGCCGCCTTGGCCGCGCTGACGTCGCGGGGGTCCAGCGTCAGCGCCGCGCCATACACCAGCGGACGGGCCAGCTCGATGGCGATGTGCACGTCGGCGAGCTTGTGCTTGATCGCCTGATACGAGCCGATCACCCGGCCGAACTGGGTGCGCTGCTTGGCGTAGTCGACCGCGCCGTCGCGCAGCGCCTCGGCCGCACCGATCAGCTGGGCCGCGGTGGCCAGCGCGCCGAACTGGTAGGCGCGCTTGACATCCGCCTGCCACGACGGCCCGGTCGCGGTCACGTCGAAGAGCTTTCGGCTGGGGTCGACGGACTCGTGGGCGTCGCCTGGTGTTGCCTCGGTGACGCCGTTCTCGCCGGCCAGCAGCACCAGCCCGGCCATGTCGGCGTCCACCGCGCGCGGCGTCTGCGGCGGCAGGGCGACGGTGGCGATCAGCTCACCGGAGGCCAGTTCGGCGCATCGCTCGGCCCGATCGCCCGAGGCGAGCAAAACCGGTGCCACGGCGATGGATTCGGCGACCGGCCCCGGCACGCACCAGCGGCCCAGGCGCTCGACGGCGACGACGAGGTCGACGGGGTCGGCCTCGATCCCGTCGAATTTCTCCGGCACGGCCAGCGCGGTGACGCCCAGGGTGGCCAACTGCTCCCACACCTTGCGGCCCGGTGCGGTGTCGCCCGCCGCCCACGCGCGCACCGCGCCGGGCAGATCCGCCGCGCCCAGCGCGGCGTCGATGCTGGCCGCGAAGTCGCGCTGCTGTTCGTCTAGCGCAAATTTCACTTCTTGCCCCCGGACTTTTCGCGCGGCAGGCCCAGCAACCGCTCGGAGATGATGTTGCGCTGAATCTCGTTGGTGCCGGCGTAGATCGGGCCGCCCAGCGCAAACAGCAAGCCCTCGGTCCACCGGCTGGTCAGTTCCCCGTCGGCGGCCAGCAGGTCCAGCGCGGTCTGGTGCAGTTCGACGTCGAGGTCGGACCAGAACACCTTGGTCACCGAGGATTCGGCGCCCAGCTCCCCGCCGAGGCCCAACCGGGTCACCGTGCCGAAGGTCTGCAGCCGGTAGGCCTGCGCCTTGATCCAGCCGTCGGCCACCCGGTCGGCGAACGCCTCGGGTGAGCCGCTGTCCTGCCACAGCCGCACCAGCCGCTCGGCGGTGGCCAGGAAGCGGGCCGGGCTGCGCAGTGACATGCCGCGCTCGTTGCTCGACGTGCTCATGGCCGCCCGCCAGCCCTCGTGCGGGGTGCCGATCACGTCCTCGTCGGGCACGAAGACGTCGTCGAGGAAGATCTCGCCGAACCCGGTGTCGCCGCCCAGCTGGACGATGGGGCGCACCGTGACCCCCTTGGCCTTCAGGTCGAACATGAAGTACGTCAGCCCGTTGTGCCGCTCGGCTCCCGGGTCTGACCGGAACAGCCCGAAGCCCCGCTCGGCGAACGGGGCTCGCGAGCTCCAGATCTTCTGCCCGTTGAGCAGCCAACCGCCGTCGGTCTGGGTGGCGGTGGATCGCAGCGACGCCAGGTCGCTGCCGGACTCGGGCTCCGACCACGCCTGGGCCCAGATCTCTTCTCCGCTAGCCATTTTCGGCAGGATCCGGTCGCGCTGTTCTTCGGTGCCGTGCGCGAACAGCGTCGGCGCCAGCATCGAGGTGCCGTTGGCGCTGGCGCGGCCCGGCGCGCCGGCCCGGAAGTACTCCTCCTCGAACACCACCCAGTGCAGCAGCGGCGCGTCGCGGCCGCCGTACTTTTTCGGCCAGGTGATCACCGACAGGCCGGCGTCGAACAGCACCCGGTCCCATTTCCGGTGCTGGTCAAAGCCTTCGGCGTTGTCGTATGACTTGGTCGGGATGTTTTCGGCGTTGGCCGACAGGAATTCCCGGACCTCGGCCTGGAAGGCCAGGGTGTCTTCGTCTAGATCCAGATCCATCAGTCCAGCTCTCGCAGTTGTGGTTTGACCACCTTGCCGCCGGCATTGCGCGGCAACGCGTCGACGAACCGCACCGACCGCGGTGCCTTGAAGTTCGCCAGATGTTCACGGGTGTAAGCGATCACGGATTGCTCGTCGAGTTGGGCGCCGGGCCGGGTCACCAGGTATGCCCGGCCCACCTCGCCGAGCCGCTCGTCGGGAACTCCGATCACCGCGGCGTCGGCCACGCCGTCCATCCGGGCCAGCACCTGCTCGACCTCGGCGGGGTAGACGTTGAATCCACCGCAGATGTACATGTCTTTCAGGCGATCGGTGATGCGCAGGTTGCCGGCCGCGTCGACGGCGCCGATGTCACCGGTGTGCAGCCAGCCGTCGGCGTCGATGGCGGCCGCGGTGGCCTCGGGGTCTTCCAGGTAGCCCAGCATCACGTTCGGCCCGCGCAGCAACACCTCGCCCGACTCCCCGGGGGCCTCGGCGTCGATGCGCAATTCGAAGTCGGCGAACGGGCGGCCGCAGGTGGTGGCCACGGTGACCGCGTCATCGTCGGCGCGGCACATCGTGCCCATGCCGTTGGCCTCGGTCAGCCCGTAGGCGGTCAGCACGATGTCGATGTCCAGTTCGGACTGCATGCGCTCGACCAGCACCACGGGCACGGTCGCCGCGCCGGTCACCGCGAACCGCAACGAGCTCAGGTCGTAGTCGTTGCGCGCCGGGTGGTCGAGCAGGGTTTGGTAGATGGTGGGCGGCCCGGGCAGCACGGTGATGCGGTGTCGCTCGATGGCCTGCAGTGCGCGCAGCGGATCGAAGGTCAGGTGCGGAATCAGCGTCGCCCCGGTCTGCAGGCACGCCAGGATCCCGGCCTTGTACCCGAAGTTGTGAAAGAACGGGTTGATGCACAGATAGCGGTCGTCGCTGGTGATCTTGCCGTTGGCCGCCCAGGAGGCCGACGCCGACAACGACTGCCGGTGCGCGCACAGCACGCCTTTGCTGCGTCCGGTCGTGCCGGAGGTGAACAGGATGTCGCTGACGTCATCGGGGACGACGGCGGACGCGCGAGCCGCGACCGCGTCGAGGTCGGTGCCGCGCGCGATGAACTCGTCCCAGGTCGCCGGAACAGGATCGTCGGCATCGACCGGTATCCGCACGATGTGCCGCAGCGCGGGCAGCGCCGCGCGGTTCAGGTCGGCCAGGCGATCGTGGCCGAGGAAGCGGCCCATGCCGAACAGCACCGGGGCGCCGGTCCGGGCCAGGATGTCGCTGGCCTCGGCGGCGGTGTAGCGGGTGTTCAGCGGCACCATCGCGGCCCCGGCGTGGTGGATTGCCAGGCAGGCCACCACCCAGTGCCAGGTGTTCGGCGACCAGACGGCCACCCGGTCGCCCGCCCGCACGCCGAGATCGATGAGGGCGGCGGCCGCGCGGTGCACCTCGTCGCGCAGGCCGGCGGCGGTGAAGGATCGTTCGTCGGTGATCAGCGCGTCGTGATCGGGCAGCCGGCTCGCGAAACGATCCAGCGCGGCGGGCACCGTGCGCGGATCGTTGGTCATGGGATGCTCCTGTAGCGGCGCTGACGCGATTTTGATTGCCCGGTTTCTCCTCACGCCGCCCCGCGGCGCGCATCGTCACCGAGCTACAAAGCAAGTGCTTGGTAGGTTAGCCTACAGGGCATGCAGGACGTCGAGGAGTTCCGGGCGGAGGTCCGGCAGTGGCTCGCCGACAATCTGGTCGGCGAATTCGCAGCTCTCAAGGGCCTCGGTGGGCCCGGACGCGAGCACGAGGCGTTTGAGGAGCGCCGGGCATGGAACCAGCACCTCGCCGCGGCCGGACTGACGTGCCTCGGCTGGCCGGTCGAGCACGGCGGCCGCGGCCTGTCCACCGCGCACCGAGTGGCGTTCTACGAGGAGTACGCCAAGGCCGACGCCCCGGACAAGGTCAACCACTTCGGCGAGGAGCTGCTTGGCCCCACGCTGATCGCCTTCGGCACGCCCGAACAGCAGCAGCGCTTCCTGCCGCGCATCCTCGACGTCACCGAGCTGTGGTGCCAGGGCTACTCCGAGCCCGGCGCCGGCAGCGACCTGGCCAACGTGGCGACCACCGCCGAACTCGACGGCGACGAGTGGGTGATCAACGGCCAGAAGGTGTGGACGTCGTTGGCGCACTGGGCGCAGTGGTGCTTCGTGGTCGCGCGCACCGAGAAAGGCTCCAAGCGCCACGCCGGGCTGTCGTACCTGCTGGTGCCGCTGGATCAGCCCGGTGTCCAGGTCCGTCCGATCATCCAGCTGACCGGTGACTCGGAATTCAACGAGGTGTTCT
>NZ_LZLL01000247.1:0-2059 GCF_001669335.1 Mycobacterium sp. 1245852.3
GACAGCGTGCCGGCGGCTTTGACGCCGATCGTCATGCGCGCCTGCTCGATCACGGTGAACATCTGCGCGATACCCCGGTGCACGTCGCCGACCAGATACCCGACCGCGGGCACATCCGTTGCGCCGAAGGTCAATTCGCACGTGGGGGAGGACTTGATGCCCATTTTGTGTTCCACCCCGGTGACGTACACGCCGTTGCGCGGGCCGAGCTCGAAGGTGTCCGGGTCGAACAGGAAGTTGGGCACGTAGAACAGGCTGAGCCCCTTGGTGCCCGGGCCGGCGCCCTCGGGGCGGGCCAGCACCAGATGGAAGATGTTCTCGGCGGTGTCACCCACGTCGCCGCCGGAGATGAACCGCTTGACGCCCTCGATGTGCCAAGTGCCGTCGGGTTGTTCGATGGCCTTGGCGCGCCCGGCGCCGACGTCGGAGCCCGCGTCGGGTTCGGTGAGCACCATGGTGGCCGCCCAGCCCCGCTCCACGCCTTCGGCGGCCCATCGCCGCTGCTGCTCGTTGCCCTCCAGGTACAACGCCTGAGACATGAACGGGCCCAGGCAAAAGAAATTCGCCGAAGGGTTGGCGCAGATCAGCATTTCGTTGACCGCCCACGCCAGCGGTGGTGGGGCGGGCATGCCGCCGATCTCCTCGGCCATGCCCAGCCGCCACCAGCCGGCCTCCTTGAGCGCGGCCACCGTCTTGACCAACTCGTCGGACACGGTGATTTTGTGCTCGGCCGGGTCGAACACGGGCGGATTGCGGTCGGCGAACGCGAAGGATTCGGCCACCGGGCCTTCGGCGAGGCGGGCGGCTTCGGCCAAGATCGTTTTGACCGTGTCCTCGTCGAGATCGCTGTAGCCGCCGGTGCCCAGGACGGCGCCGACATCGAGAACTTCGAACAGGTTGAATTCGATATCGCGGACGTTAGCGATGTAGTGGCCCAACGCGATTCCCTCACTGGTCCTCGAGGCGGCGGATCGTCAGGCACAGTCTGTCGGACGCGGGAAAACGTACGCAACCGTAACCAGCGGCGGTCCGCGGGCGGCACGCTGCCGCGCGCCGGGAACATCGCGTCGGCCCCGGGCGTTACGGCAAATGTGACAACACTTGATCTCACCGCTGAGAAGTTCAACGAAACCATCGAGGGCAACGACATCGTGCTCGTCGACTTCTGGGCGTCCTGGTGTGGTCCGTGCCGCCAGTTCGGTCCCACTTTCCAGGCGTCCTCGGAGAAGCACCCCGACATCGTGCACGCCAAGGTCGACACCGAGGCCGAACAACAGCTGGCGGCGGCCGCCCAGATCCGCTCCATCCCCACGCTGATGGCCTTCAAGAAGGGCAAACTGCTGTTCAACCAGCCCGGCGCGCTGCCGCCGGCCGCCCTGGAGGACCTGGTCGCGCAGGTCCGCGCGTTCGACGTCGACGCCGCCGAGGCCGGGCAGGGCGAATAGCCCCGCCGCGCTGCGCGCAGAAGCACGGTCGGCCACGCGCTAGGTTGCATGGGTGAGTTTGGTACTGGTAGACCACCCGCGGCCCGGCGTCGCGCTGATAACCCTGAACCGGCCCGAGCGGATGAACTCGATGGCGTTCGACGTCATGGTGCCGCTCAAGGAGGCCCTGGAAAAGGTCACCTACGACAATTCGGTGCGCGTGGTCGTGCTGACCGGCGCCGGTCGGGGCTTTTCCTCCGGCGCCGATCACAAGTCCGCGGGCTCGGTGCCCCACGTCGAGGGCCTGACCCGCCCCACCTATGCGCTGCGCTCCATGGAGATCCTCGACGAGGTCATCCTGGCGCTGCGCCGGCTGCACCAGCCGGTGATCGCCGCGGTCAACGGCCCCGCCATCGGCGGTGGGCTGTGCCTGGCGCTGGCCGCCGACATCCGGGTGGCTTCGACGAGCGCCTATTTCCGCGCCGCCGGCATCAACAACGGCCTGACCGCCAGTGAGCTGGGCCTGTCCTACCTGCTGCCGCGGGCCATTGGCTCGTCGCGCGCGTTCGAGATCATGCTGACCGGCCGCGACATCACCGCCGAAGAGGCCGAGCGTATCGGGCTGGTGTCCAACC